>NZ_JBHWCL010000048.1:0-56369 GCF_042735125.1 Kitasatospora sp. NPDC059599
GTTGCTCACCCCCCTGATGGTGATCTTCACCCTCTTTACGTGGGTGGGCTTCTTATTCGGGCGGGGGGCGCGCCGGTAGCTCGTGGCGGGCCCCGGCGCGAGGACTTCGCCCCCCATGGCAGCGGCG
Organism: Kitasatospora sp. NPDC059599; assembly: GCF_042735125.1. Taxonomy (NCBI): domain Bacteria; kingdom Bacillati; phylum Actinomycetota; class Actinomycetes; order Kitasatosporales; family Streptomycetaceae; genus Kitasatospora; species Kitasatospora sp. NPDC059599. The sequence goes on from NZ_JBHWCL010000048.1 coordinate 128, forward strand.
CCCGAGACGGCAATGGGCCGGACACCCAAGCAGGGTGCGCGGCCCATTGCCGTGTCCGATCAGGCCGCTGCTGCGTAGCTCGTTCGCAGCAGCGACATCGACCGGTCGAGATCCTCCACCGAAGCGATCCGGACCTCCAGCTCGCCCGTCCCAAGGTGCCCGATCTTCCGGACATCCCGCGTCCAGCCCGGCACGAGCTGCACCGTCGCCGGGTCGACTCGCAGGAACACGACCAGCGCCTGCTCCCGTGCCAGGACGCGGACGCAGGCGAAGTTCCGACGGCGACGGTAGGCGACGTAGTGCTGCAGCTCCACCGAGTGGCCCTCGCCGAGGTCGAGCAGACGGGCGTCGAGTTCTTCATACAGCTCCCGGAGCTCACTGCGCACCTGCGTCAGCGCATCGCTGACCGTCCGGCGCACTGGTGAGCTAGACCGCATCCGTTCCGACTGGCCAACCGTCGAGGAGCCGCAGCCGCCGGCGACCGAAGCAGCCAGGTCCAGCGTCACCAGGTCGTCCCCGTAGCGCCGGTAGACCACCAGGTCGACACGGTGGTGAGACATGCCCGCCGCCACCAAGTCGTAACGGGCGTAGTCCGCCGCGATGCAGATCACACGCGGCCGGCTCCAGTCCACCTGCTTGGCGGCCTCCGGCCCGAGCCGCTGCTCGACCAGGGCTTCGAACTCGCCGCGGTTCTCAATCAGCCAGGCCAGGTAGAACAGCCCCTGGGAGAGGACGCTCTGGCTGCTCGTGCGCTTGTACTCCACCAGGACCGGGCTCCCGTCCTCGTCAAGACCGAGGCTGTCGATCCGACCCCGGTGGACCGGTCCGGTGGAGTACTCGCTTGCCATGAAGCGAACACCGCCCAGCATCTCCTCCATGTTCGCCTCCACGAGCCGCTGGAGATCGCGCTCGAACTCCACAGTCGCGCCCTCGACACGGCGAACATCCCCACCAGCGACCCGAAACACCTGCAGTCCCGCCACGTACCCCCCAGCACACCACCCGCCGGGCCGTCCAACGATGGACGGCACACCATACATGCCGGAAACCGGACAATCTAGCGGTTGTTGCGTATATCGCATTTCAAGTAGGCGGGAATAGAGGGGCGCGGCGGATGGTGTGGCGATGGCCGTTGGCGGAGGGAATGTCGACGGCGAAGGCCACATGCCGTGCCGGGGTCGGTGACCAGGCGCCGCAGCGGGCGCCGAGCTCGCGGTGATGGCCTTCGCGGCATCCGCAGCGCCGACAGACGCGACCGCGTCTTTGCTGGGGTTCGATGAGCAGCGCACGGTGATCGCCTCGAAGGGTCGCGCGCGGGTCGTCCTCCTTCCCGCCCGGGGCCGCAGGGCGACCTCGTCGCGACCACCCGGCTAAAGAAGCGCCGTGACCTGGGAACCTCCCCTGATTGGTGGCAATGGGAGCCCCTGCAGCAAGGAGGGTTGCGTCTCGAGATGTGATATCTCAAATCATGTCATATGGTGCAAACCTGAACTATTGGTGCCGCCATCTCGGGCTCTGGCGCGGACAGGCGAGGAGGGCAGTGCTGTGTCCGACAGCGCTGAGCCGATCCATGCGCGCCTTGCGGAGCTTGCTGGCCCGGCGGATTCTGGTCAGGTTGTTGTTGATCTCGGGTGTGGTGCGGGGCCAACGCTTCGGGCTGTCAGCCGGAAAGCGCCGCAGGCTTCCCTCATTGGGATCGACCGTTCGGCGGAGTCGTTGCGCCAGGTCCACGCGGCTCTGGCAGGCCACAAGGGGTCGACGGCGACGATCGTTGCGGATCTGCGCGACCGTCTCCCGTGTTCTGACGCGAGCGTGGACGTTGTCCTGTCGTACAACACCATCGAGTGCCTGCCGGACCCGCTGGAGATGCTGGCCGAGGTGGCGCGAGTTCTTCGGCCTGGGGGGCGGGCGGTCATCGCGCACGTCGACTTCGACTCGATGGTCATCGCGGGCGCGGACGCCGATCTCGACCGGCGGGTATGCCACGCGTTCGCGGACGATGCGCAGAGCTGGATGGATCACGCGGACGGCAGGATCGGCCGCAAGCTCGGGCTGCTCCTCGCCCGTAGCCCGCTGGACCTCGTCGGAGTTGAACCACTGCTGGCGTGGTCGACCGCGTTCACGGGGCATGCGAAGGATCGGGTTGACCAGATCCGGAAGGCTCTGTTGTCGGCCGCCAGGCACGGTCGTGGCGCGGTCGCCCCTGAGGAGGTCGAGGCGTGGTACACCTCGGTGTGCGAGGCGGACCAGCTGGGCGGTTTCTTCTTCTCCGAGCTGGCGTTCATCGCGGTGGCGGAGAAGGTGAGGAGCGGTCGCAGCGGGCATGGGGCCGGCTCGCACGACGGCTGGCAGACGGCCCATGTGCGAGCCGGATCGATGCCGCATCTCCCGACTGCTGCTTGACCAGCGTCTATAGGGAAGTGGCGTTCGCGAGGGTGGTGGCGGCGAAGGTGTACAGGGCGGTCACGGTGGTGCTGAGCGGGGCCGTGGTGTCCAGCGCCAGCGCGGGCTGTTCGGGATCGGACCAGGACAGCTCCGGCGCGTCCGGCGCCGGGTTGGTCCGGTAGGCGCGGACGGTGCGGAGGGCGTCGCGGGCGTGGCGCACCGGTTCGGGCGCGTGGACGTGGATGAGGTGGAGGCGTTCTCCGAGAAGGTCTGCGGCGAGCCGGCGCTCCGACTCGGTGGAGGTCACCAGGGTGACGATGCCGACCCGGTGCCGGCCGGCGGCGTGCGCGAGGGTACGGATCGTGGCGACGCGGTCGGAGGGTGACCAGCCGAGATCACGCAGGACGCCGGTGGTGCGTTCGACGTCCGCGTCGTAGAACCCGCAGTCAGCGCCGTGCTCGGTGCGGAGGTGGGCAAGGAGGTGACGGGCGAGGGTGCTCTTGCCGGAGGCCGGCAGCCCGAACAACCAGAAGACGGTTGACGATCGCGGCTGGCTCACGGGGCGTAACCCCACTTCTGGCACCAGGAGTCGAGCAGCGGCGGGACGTCTGGGGCCTCGGGTGGCTGGGTGGCGGCCTGGATGCAGCCCGAGGCGATCTGGGGTGACCAGTCGCCGATGCCGTAGACGAAGGGGCCGTGGTCGTGGCGGCCGTAGTCGAGCATGCTCGGATCCCAGGGGATGCCGATGTGCTCGCACAGGGCCTTGCAGGTGGCTTCCGGATCGGCGGTGAGCTGCTCGTAGGTGACGTGGACGGCGCCCGGGAGGTTGGCGGCGGCTTCGTCGAGGGCGGTGGCGAACTTGTCGACGGTGATGGCCGCTTCGGCGAGGTTGTTGGCGTCGCCGGCGCGGCGGATGGAGTCGGCGATGGCGACAGGGTGGCGGCGAAGGACGATGTAGCGGGCCTGGGGCCAGCAGGCGGCGAGGCGTTGCCAGATGAACACGTTGCCCGGGGACTTCTCGACGAGCACGCTCTTGCCGGCCTCGGTGAGCTGGCGGTGCAGCAGGTGGTCCCAGAGCAGGTGCTCGAGGTCGGTGCGGTTGAGGCCGAGGGTGCGCATGGACAGATCGGTGAACTCGTCGTCGACGGCCACGGTGTAGCCGGCGAGGTGGAGTTCGTGCGGGGCGTGGACGTCGGGGTGGGAGCCGAGAAGGCAGCGCAGCAGGGTCGACCCGGAGCGGATCGGGGAGAGGAGGAACACGGGCGAGGGGACGAGACGGTGGTCAGGCACCGAGTTCCTCCTTCACGGCGTGCTCGCGTTCGGCGAAGACACGCAGGCGGGTGGCGATGTCGCGGCGATAGTGCGCGGAACCGGGGGCGGTCTTCTCGTCGCAGTGGAAGACCCGGAGCGGGAGGCGGTGCAGGTAGCCGATGCCGGGGCCGGCGGGATGGGCGAAGGTGTGGGAGAGCCAGTCCTCGTAGTTCATCCAGTGCTGGCCGTCGTCGTGGAACCGGTCGCCGGGGACGCCGCCGACCGCGGTCATGACGGGGCGGGCCCGATGGGTGTCGTAGATCAGGAAGTGCGAGGAGACGCGGTTGACCGAGCGAGCGCGGTCGCTCAGCGGCGGGCCGACTTCTTCGAGCTTCCACTGCCAGCAGTAGTGATCATCGATGCGCTGGGCGAGCGCGAGCTGAGGGCAGTGGTCGAACGTCGCGGCGATCTCGGAGAGGACATCGGTGGCGTGCGGGTCGCGGAAGGCGACGACGTCGCCTTCGATGGTGATCAGGAAGCGGCTCTTGTCGCTGACGAAGTGGGTGTGGATGTTGTTCGCCTGGTCGCCGGAGGCCCGGTGGCGGGCGCGCCAGCGCAGCCGTACCTCGTCGAACCCCCAGGTGCTGTGGGCGAGTTCGATGATCTCCTCGACCGGGGCGCTCTCTGCACCGTCCACGACGAGTACCAGGTCGTACGGGTGGCGGGTGCCGCGGGTCAGGGCGTCCAGGGTGGTGGGGATGGTTCGGCGCAGGAGTTCGACGTCGCTGTGGACGAGGTAGGCGATCGTGAACGCGGGTGGATAGGTCACGGCGGTCACCATCCCGCTGGCCCGGTCACGCCCGGCCTCGGGGTGCTGGCGGCCGGGTTCGCGGATGCCAGTAGGGTGCGGAGGTCTTCCAGCATGCGGCCGGTGAGCTCGTGGGCGGCTTCGATGATGTCCTGCTCGATTCCGTGCTCGATCTCGTCGGGGATGTGCGGGTGGCCCACGCACATCCCCATGACCTGGTACTTGGCACTGCTGCCGAGTCCGACCCGGTCGGCGAGGTCCTGCAGTGCGAAAAGGTCGAAGACGACCGTGCCCGCGCGGTACAGGCGGTCGGCGAAGGCGGCCGTGTAGTGGGAGATGAGGTCGCGCACGGCGGCGTGGTGCGCGGCCGGCAGGGGGCTCTGTTCGAGGGCTTCGGCGACCGGGGTGGGGAGGAAGACGAAGGCGCACCGGTAGAAGTCGGAGGTGCCGAGCATCCGGAAGCAGCCGGTGCGTTCGAGCAGGTCGACCATCCTCTGGAAGGTGGCCTGACGGTCTTCGACGAGTCGGCCGATGCCGTCGACGCCCTGGTGCTTGATCAGCGCCCAGAGCTTGAGCGATTCGAAGCCGCGGGAGCCGTAGAACGGGGTGATCAGTCCGAGGTCGAGGCAGTCGGGGTCATGGGCGCGGTCCGGGTAGCGGGCGAAGCGGCCGAGCGCGGCAGGGTCGCGGAAGAGGACGTAGCTGGATGGGTAGCTGACGAACAGTCCCTTGTGCGGGTCGAGGGCGATGGAGTCGGCGTTCTCGATTCCGGCGAGCTGGACCTTGAGCTTTTCGGAGAACAGCAGGCTGCCGCCGTGGCAGGCGTCCACGTGGAACCACACACCGTGCTGCTCGCTGAGGTCGGCGAGGGCCTGCAGGTCGTCGATGCCGGTGGTGCGGCAGTTGCCGGCGACGCCGACGACCATGAAGATCCGCTTTCCGGGAGGCGGCGAGGCCAGCAGGCGGGCGACGGAGGTGGGGTCGCTGGTGAAGTCCGGGGTGGCGTCCGCCCATAGGAGTCCGTCGGTGCCGAGGCCGAGGGCCTGGGCGGCGGCGAGGTAGGAGAAGTGCTCGACGCCGCCGGCCAGCAGGATCACCGGCTGCTCGGGGAGTGCGCGCAGGCCGGCGGTGCGGATCTCGGGGTAGGTGTGGGCGAGGGCGGCGGCGATGGCGATGTGGTTGCTCATGTTGCCGCCGGAGGTCCACATGCCGCCGAGCGAGGCGAGTCCCTGGTAGTCGGCCAGAGGCGTGACCGGGTAGCCGATGAGTTCCCGGAGCCAGGTGATCAGCTGGGCTTCGATCACGCTGGCGGCGGGCGCGCTGCGGTCGTAGGCGATCAGGTTCTGGTTGAGGAAGGACGCGACGATGTCGGCGGCGAGGGCGGCGATGCTGTCGCCGATGTCGGGGAACGCGAGGTAGCGCGGGTCTGCCTGGGAGATTGACCACTGGGCGATCTCGTTCAGGGACTCCAGCAGCTGCTCGTCGCTCCGGCCGTTCTGGGGTAGCGGGCCGGCGAAGCGGTCGATGAGCTCGCTGACCGTCGCGTGCCGCAGGACCAGGTCGTCGCGCAAGGCACCGGAGGCGAAGTCCAAGCCGAGGTCGACCGCCCGGTGCAGCAGAAGCCGGCTCTCCCCGATGGGACGGCCGCTCAGTAGAGCGGGTGGATGGGTGTCAGACACGTCCGAACTCCATTCGGTACACGCAGTCTTCGCACGAGGACCAGGCAGGGCCCTGGAAGAGGAACGAGTCCCGCAGAGCCCCGTACGGCTTTGAGGTCCAGATCTCGGCCATCGGCGCCTGGTGGATGTTGCCGAGCACGTTTCCGGGTGAGGACTCCATGTGGATGCAGCACGGCGTGACGTCGCCGTCTTTGGTGATGTACGTGGCGTCCCAGGGCCACGGGCACACGGCCCGGCCTGCGGCCGGGGAGGCCAGCCGGGAGTAGTCGAAGATCGAGAGCTGCAGACCCAGCTCGTCGGCGCGGGCGAGGCCGGCCTCCAGGTGCGGCACGACCTGCGCGGACGGGGCGGAGAACAGGGACTCGGTGTTGAGGGTCTTGTCATCGCCCCAGTGGTGCAGGCTCTCCACGCTGATGCGCGTGACGCCGTGGTCCGCGACGAAGTCGACGATCGCCGGGAACTGGTTTAGGTTCGCGGTGGAGAGCGTCACCGCGGCCGACAGCTCGGTGTCGCGCTGGTGCGTCATCTCCGCAGCTTCGCGAAGCGCGGTGGACAGCTGGGATCGGCGTAGGCCAGAGCGCATCCGCCCGAGCGTGGCGTCGTTGGCGCCGTCCACGCTTATGGCGAGCAGGCCCAATCCGGCGTCGAGGACCGGTTGGAGACGACGGCGTACGAGCAGGCCGTTGGTGTTCGTCGAGGTGAACACGGACCGGTCGGTGCACGCCTGGACGTAGGCGGCGAAGTCGCGGACGATCAGCGCCTCACCGGCGCCGACGAAGGAGACGTGGCCGAGGTCCGGAAGCTGCTCGAGCAGCGCGACGAAGGCGCCCAACGGCAGATGTCCGCCGCTGCTGTCGTGCACCGCCCGCACGCACCCGGCGCAGGCGAGGTTGCACAGGTCGGTGAGTTCCACCTGCAGGTATTGGGGAGTTGGCGTCGGCCGGCCCGGTTCGAGCCCGTAGCGGTCGAAGTCGTCTGTGACGAGGAACTTCCGAAAGCGCTCCGGCACCTCGATCGGCCGCACCTGCTCGGGCATCACCTGGTCACCTCCTTCCGGTAGACGGAGACCATCTCGTCGACGAACGCCTCGAACGCCACTGTCCGGCGGCCGAACGACGGCACCCGCAGGTCCTGAGATCCGGCCGCTGCATCGATCGCCTGTCCCCACGAAGCCGGATCGGCGTACTGCTCGACGAGGTGGACGCCCTCGTCGTCCGCGAGGTGGCGCATGGACGGCACCGCCGAGGACCACACCGGCACGCCCAGGGCCCGGGCCTCGTGCGCCACGATCGGATGGTTCTCCCACCACTGCGAGGGCACCAGCAGCGCCCGGGCGCCGGCCAGCACCGGCCCTACGTCGGAGCGGGAGAGCGCAGGAAGCCAGCGCACCCGCGGATCGGCTGCGGCGACCAGGCGCATCCGTGCCTCGTAAGCGGCGTCGTCCGGCACGGTCGCGACCAGGAGCGGCAGCGTGGTCGGGCTGTCCGCGAGGGCGTCGAGCAGGACGTGGAGGCCCTTCTCGGGTGAGCACCGGCCCAGGAACAGCAGGTACTCGCCGCCGCCACTGTTCTCGGTCAGCGACTGCCAGCTGTCTGGCAGCCCGTAGCAAGCTTGGTCCCGGATCAGCTTGTCCACCGCGACGCCGGCCTTCGTGAGCTCCACAGCCTGGTGCGGCGTCTGCGTCCACAGCGCCCGCACCCGTCCGTTCAGCCACATGACATTGCGCGCCCGCCACAGCTGCACCTCGCCGGCTGCCGCCATCGGTGCGTGGAGGCAGCCCGTGCAGGCGCTGGACGGGGCGGTGCTGGTGCACTGGCCACCGGTAGAGCGCACGAGGAGCTGGTGGTCGGGGCAGACGGCGGTGTAGTCGGTCAGCGTTGCGACGACCGGCACGTTCCGCAGCGGCGCGGTGTCGAGGAACGCCAGGCCGATGCGGCTGAAGTGCAGGACGTGGACAAGGTCGACGGCAGGTCGCGAGGCGAGCAACTGCTCGATGCGTGCCGCCTGCTGGACCTCTTGGGCCTGCCAACCGGCCGGGTATCCGCGCGCGAAGACCGCAGGCACGCTGATGTACTCGGCCGCGCCGTGTCGCTGCGGCGACGGCGGGTCGCCGGCCGCCAGCCACGCGACGCCCACGCCTCGTGCCATCAGGGCCCGGGCGAGGTCGTCGGCCAGGACCTCCGTCCCGCCGGCCTCCTCACCCGCGAACCGGTGGGTGACCAGAAGAATACGCATCTCGCCTCCCGTCAGCAGGTGTTGCCCTGGAGCCCGGCCCAGCGACCGAGCGGCGTGAGCTCAACGGGCATGCGGCCGTTGACTCCCGCCGAGACGGGTCGCCAGGGTGCTTCCGGGCCGACCAGTCGAAGCGGACCCGCCGCGTCGTCGGCCAGGACCGCGAACGGCTCGTGCAACGTCAAGGCCGTCCACCCGCCGTCCGTGAAGTCCGCGAACACGTTCACACCAAGCCCCTCACCGGAACCAACCAGATCAGGAAGCAGCAACAGGAGCTCCACGTGATCGGCCTCCCAGGAGGGGCGGACGTCGTGGGCGTTCTCCCAGACGGGATCGGGATGCGGAACACGGCGGAACCGCGCGTCGGGTGCTGCGAGCCAGCGGGCGCCGTCGCGGGTGCACCGCAGGTACCGCTCGCCGGGCCACTGCCCGGCGGCGAGGTCATGCAGGGTGAATACACCCTCGCCCAACGGCTGCAGGCGTACGCGGACCGCTTGGACGGCGTCGGGCGTATCGCCCAACTCCAGCCGCAGCGCAAGCCCTTCGGCACGTCGGGCGAGCGTGACGGCGAGCCCTGCAGGATTGGCCAGTCCGCCTCGCACCCGGCCCGGACCAGCGAGCGGGATGGACACCCGCTGATCGTCGACCGCGGCATCGAGGCGGGCCGCGGGCAAGTAGGCGGCTTCGGGGGAGGAGGCGAGTGCCTCGGCGGTGAGCCCGTAGGGCGAGGGCAGGGCGTCCAGCACCTCGGGGTGCCGCTCGCGCAGGGCGACGACGAGGCGGATCGACAGGTCGGTGAGGAACCGGATCAGGTAGCACTTCACGCCGTCGGGCTTGGTGATGTCGTCGTTCGCAAGGACTGCCTGGTAGTAGCAGCCGCCGCCGCACACGTACCGCGACGGGCACGAGGAGCACTCGTCGCGCTGGTCGACGACCAGGTCGAGGTACTTGCGGCGCTCGGAGTCCTCGACGCCCGTGGATGCGTGGCCGATGTGCCAGCCGGACTTGCCGATGAAGTGCGCGCACGGGTAGAGGTTGCCGTTGGTGTCCAGGTAGGTGCCGCTCTTGCCGGCTCCGCACCGGTAGACCTGAGCTGCGCGGTCCTTCACCCGGTAGAAGAACCGCATGAAGAAGTCCTCGGAGTTCAGCGCGAGTAGCCGGGCGAGGATGCCCTCTGGGGGCTGGGTGAGGATGTGCTCGACGAGGTCGGCGTAGCCCTGGCGGAAGGCCGGCAGGGTCTCGGCGTTGAGCGCGTAGACCTTGTCGTGGGTGGCGTTGACCGGCTTCATGTAGATGTTGCGGGCGCCGACGTCCTCGAAGAGGTGGCGGAAGATCGCCACGAAGTCGGTGCAGTACGCGGTGAGGACGGCCGAGACCCCCATGTCGGGGTGGCGGGCCAGCACCTGGTCGAGCACGGAACGCACGTGGTCGTACGTACCGCCGCGGTCACCGGTGTAGAAGCGCACCCGGTCGTGGACGTCCCTGGGCCCGTCCAGGCTGATGTCCTGTGGCGGGCCGAGCTGCTCGGCGAGCTCCGTCGTCATCGACAGCGTCGCGTTGGTGACCATGGGCCCCGCCCAGACCACGGCGACGGGTGAGTCGACGAGGTTCTCGACGACCAAGTCCTGGACTGTGGCGTGCATGTGGCGCACGAGCATGGTCTCGCCGGCCAGGCCGAAGTCGATCCGGCTGTACCGGGCGTTCTCCTCGATCAGCCGCTCGCGGTGGGTGCGAAGGCCCTGCACCACGGTCTCCAGCGGGATGGTGACGGGCTTGCCGTCGGCGTGCACCCGGTCCCGAAACGAGCAGTACGTGCAGCCCATGTTGCAGACGTCGGTCAACGACAGCTGGGCCTGGGGGTACGCCTCACGGTAGGAGGTGATCTGGTGGACCGGCTCCAGGCCGCCGCACGGACACGGCTGACCCGGGGCGGTGATCTGTCCGCCGCGGACGTGGAAGGTGTAGCCGTCCGCGAAGGAGACGTGCGAAGCATCGCTGGTGGACAGGGGAATCGCGTCGCTGATCACGGTTGACCTCTCGGGTTGAGATGGCGCGGATCGGGGCGGAACGGGATTTACAGGTTGCGCGGGCCAGGAAGATCGAGGCGGCGACGCAGCACGTCCAGCCGGTCGGCCAGCTGCTCCACCTCCGTGTCCGCGCCGATTGTCGGCGGCGTGGGGTCGGCCGCCTCCCGCAGGGCGAACGCCTGGCGCACCAGGGCCTCCACCTCGGCGGCTTTGTCAGCCGGAACGAGTTCGTGCAGGAGCGACAGCTGGGGGACCAGCTTCACCGGGTGCGGCGCAGCTGCGGCACGGGTGAACACGAGCCGGGCCAGCAGCGCCCGGGATTCGAACCACAGGTACTTGGCGGTGAGTTCGCGGCCCCGCTGCTCGTACTCGCTTGGCTGGCAGGTGACGGTGGCGGATGGGGCGGCGATGGCGGTGGCGACCCAGCCGGGGCTGTGATGGTCCGTGCCGGGCCGGCGCAGCTCGAACCACTCGTGGAGGTCGCGGCTGAACTTCCCGTTCGCGCTGACGACATCGCGCTCGGTCGGCCGGGCGGCGGAGCCCTTGGCCGCAAGACCCAGGCAGGCGAGCGCCTCGATCACGAGATCCTCAAGCGCCCGATGCCCGTTGGGGTAGCCGGGTGAGCTCAGTTCGAAGTCGATGTCGCTGCCGCGTCCGAGGACTCCCTGCGCGCAGGAGCCGCGCAAGATGAGCTCCAACCCCTGTAGCCCCAGGACGGCTTGAGCACTCCGGGCCATGCGGGCGGTGACTTCCTCGGCGACGTCGGCGCGCTCACATGCCGCATCCCACCCGCTGACGGACCGTAGCTCCTCCAGGCGTACGACCAGATGCTCTAGCGATCGGAGGTCGGCGGCCAACGGGTGCTCGGCCGTGGAGAACAGGGCGAGAACCCACGGTCGGCGTAACCGCTCCAGGCCGCGGCCGCTGTTGGCACGGGTGCTTTCGGTGAGGGCATCCAGGCGGTGAAGGAGGTCCGCATAGGTGTCCTCGCCCTGGTCTGCTCGCAGCCGTGAGGTCAGCACCGTGTGGAAGACGCCGAGACTGGGCGGCAGGACGTCCTCGGCGAGATGCCCCAGGCGGGCGGCGCTCGCGGACTTCGGTTCCGCGGCGGGCAGTTCGCTCGTGAGCGTCAACTCGATGCCGCGGCGACGCACCTCCTGTGCAGTCAGTCCGGCCGGCAGCCAGGCGGCGAGTGCGGACTCGAAGCCGTCCAGCGGGGGCTCTTCGCCGCTCCGCACCGTGATGCGCCTTCTGAGTCCGAGATCGCGGCCGGCCAGGTCGGACCACGCGATGTCCCACTTCATCACGGTCAGCGCACCGGGGGCGGTGGTGCCTGCTGGAACAAGAAGCGCGTCTTCCCAGTCGATCAGGACCGTCCGGCCGCTCTGTCGGAACATGTTCCGCGGAATGCACCCGGACGCCTCCACGCCGCGCTCCAGAACCGCGAGGAGGAGATCCTCGATCTCCTGCACCGACAGGTCGGCCAGGCCGTCCGCCGAGGCGGCGAGCGGGATCCCGAGGTAGGGCGACATCAGAGCCGCCGTACGGTCGTCCAGCGGAATCAGGTCGGGAACGCACACGTCGATACGTCCGAACCCGTCCACCGTGAGCGCACCCAGACGACGCGCCGCCTCCGCAGCGAGGGCGCGCTCCGCGTGCGCCGCCGCCTGCGGCCGGAGCTTAGCCACAAGGTCCCGCCCTTCGTGGCGCAGCCGTCGCACTTTACCGGTGACGTCACCGAACTGCGGATCGTCGAGCGCATGCTCCCCACCGTCCCCGGCGAACACCGCCCGGATCGCCGCAGCGACGCCCGGCGAATCACCTGCACCCCCAGACAGCCTGCTCACCCCACTCCCCTCCCGAGCGCCGCACAGCAGGCTTGCCACCGTAGCCGCTCCATCACGCTGTGTTCGATCGAATTTGCGGATTCGACTCAAGGGGGGATACGGAACGCGTGCCTTCCGGAGGTGGAGGTCTCCACCGTTGGTGCTGATGATCACTCAGGATGATCTACGGTCAAGGGCCTTAGGTGGCAGGCTTAGCTTCGCGACGACGTTAATCGGGCCGTTGTCTGTGCGGGGCATGGGATACTCGGCAGACGGCGCCGACCGACTCGACGGAGCGGCGCTGTGCGACTCCCGCGGCCCGTCCGTGGATCCGCCCTCTCACAGAAGTGGTCCTTCGATCTATGCCTACGGTCCTCTCCATCGCCGACGTGCTGCGCGAGCGCTTCGCACAGGCGATCTCCACTGCGTTCCCCGACGCCGCGGACAGCGACCCCCAGCTGCGACGAAGTGACCGCGCCGACTTCCAGGCCAATGGCATCATGGGCCTGGCCAAGCCGCTGCGGGCCAACCCCCGCGAGGTGGCCGCGCGCGTGCTCGAGAACCTCGGCGTCGACCAGGTGATCGCGAACCTGGAGGTCTCCGGGCCCGGCTTCATCAACGTGACCGTCACCGATTCCGCCATCCTCGAGCGGCTGGCCGCCCGCGCAGCCGACGCCCGACTCGGCGTGGGCAGCAACGCCGAGGCCGGCGTCACGGTGATCGACTACAGCCAGCCGAACATCGCCAAGGAGATGCACGTCGGTCACCTGCGCTCCACGATCATCGGGGACGCGCTCGTGCGCGCCCTCGAGTTCAGCGGAGAGAAGGTCATCCGGCGAAACCACCTCGGGGACTGGGGCACCCAGTTCGGCATGCTTATCCAGTACCTCCTCGAGCACCCCGCCGAGCTCGACGAAGGCACCGAGTCGGACGACTCCGGTCCGTCGATGTCCCGGCTGAACCGCCTCTACAAGGCGTCGCGCGGCAAGTTCGACAGCGACGCCGACTTCGCCGACCGGGCCCGCCGGCGCGTCGTCGAGCTGCAGGCCGGCCACGCCGAGACCGTCGCGTCCTGGCAGGGCATGGTCGACGAGTCGAAGGTCTACTTCGAAGCCGTCTACGCCCGCCTCGGCGTCCTCCTCGAAGACGCCGACGCCGTCGGCGAGAGCTACTACAACCCGATGCTCGCCGACGTGTGCGCCGACCTCGAAGCGTCCGGCGTCGCCGTGCGCTCAGACGGAGCCCTGTGCGTCTTCTTCGACGACATCAAGGGCCCCAACGGCGAACCGACCCCGCTCATCGTCCAGAAGAGCGACGGCGGCTACGGCTACGCCACCACCGACCTCGCCGCCATCCGCGACCGCGTCGGCATGCTCGGCGCCAACCAGCTCCTCTACGTCGTCGACAGCCGCCAGGCCCTGCACTTCCAGATGGTCTTCGAGACCGCCCGCCGCGCCGGCTGGCTCCCCGACAACGTACGCGCCCTGCACCTCGGCTTCGGCACCGTCCTCGGCAAGGACGGCAAGCCCTTCAAGACCCGCTCCGGCGAGACCGTCCGCCTCATGGACCTCCTCGACGAAGCCGTCGACCGGGCCCGCACCGTCGTCGCCGAGAAGAGCCCCCAGCTCGCCACCGAGGAACTCGAAGACCGAGCCAAGCAGGTCGGCATCGGCGCGGTCAAGTACGCCGACCTGTCGACCTCCCGCACCCGCGACTACATCTTCGACGCCGACCGCATGGTCTCCCTCAACGGCGACACCGGCACCTACCTCCAGTACGCCTACGCCCGCATCCAGTCCATCCTGCGCAAGGCCCCCGAAGGCGTCACCCCGGCCGCCCACCAGGACCTCGCCCTGGAGACGGCCGAACGCGGCCTCGGACTCCTCCTCGACGAATTCGGCGCCACCATCGACCTCGTCGCCGAGACCTTCGAACCCCACCGCCTCTGTGCCTACCTGCACAGCCTCGCGGCGGCGTACACCACGTTCTACGAGCACTGCCCCGTCCTCAAGGCCCCCAGTCGCGAGGTCGTGGAGACCCGGCTGCTGCTCTGCCAGCTCACTGGCCAGACCCTCCGCCAGGGCATGGACCTCCTCGGCATCGGAACGCCGGAGCGGCTGTAGCTGGTGCGAAGCCTTCGGATAGGCGGCGATAGGCCGGCCTACCCGAAGGCTTCGTATCGGACGGTGGGTGTTTGTGGCCCGCGGGGGCTGTTGGCGAGCTGATACTTCCCGCGGGCGCCGACAGCAGCTTCATGGCGGTGATCAGGGATGCTCACTTGACTGCTGGCCGAGCGCGTCGACCTGTCGATGACCCGCCCCCTCGCCCGTGTACTCCATCGCTCTGTGATCAGGTGCTGACACGCACGTCGCGGTGCCTGCTGCTTGTCGTCTCGGCCGCTTCCGCCCGTTCTCCGGGCCACGGGACGACGGCGCCTTCTGCCAGGCCGATATCGATCGGTACGCTGTGCGGGTGATTCGTCAGTGTCCACACTGCTCGGCAGAGCCTTCTGAGGCGGGTGAGACGCTCACGTCAATCGCGTTCGTGTCGGCACTGTGGAACCCGGGGGGAAGCTGGTGACAGGTACCGTCCTGCCGCAGCAGATCGGCCCGTACGCCGTCGAGCGGTGTCTCGGCACCGGAGGCATGGGGGCGGTGTACCTGGCGTACTCCGTCGCGGGCGACCCGGTCGCGGTCAAGGTCATCAGGCCCGACAAGATCGATCCGCATTCCCGGGCCCGCTTCGAGCGGGAGGCGGAGATAGCGCGCACCATCTCGGGTACGGGCCGGGTGGCGCGCTTCCTCGACGCGGATCCGCTCGCTGAGCAGCCGTGGCTGGCCATGGACTACGTTCCTGGCCGCCCGCTCACCGAGGTCGTGAAGGAGCAGGGCCCGCTGCCGGCACCACTGGTGGCGAGTGTGGGCGCACTGCTCGCCGAGGGGCTGGCCGCGGTGCACGGGGCAGGTCTGCTCCATCGGGACCTCAAGGCGTCCAACGTCATTCTGGGCGACTTTGGCCCGGTGATCATCGACTTCGGTCTCGGCGCCTTCCTGGAGGCGTCGAAGGGCTCCATGAGCCAGCCCGGAACCGTGCTCGGCACGGTCCGCTGCATGCCGCCCGAGCAGGCGCGCGGCGAGACCGAGGTGACGGGAGCGGCGGACGTGTACGGGCTGGGAACGGTCCTCCTGCACGCCGCCACGGGCCACGCACCCTACGACGGTGTGCGGTGGGAGGCGATCGCGGTGCAGGTGGTGAGCCCGGACGTCGGGCCCGACCTGTCCGGACTGCCGGAGCAGCTCACCCCGCTGCTGACCTCGATGCTCGCGTACGAGCCGGGCGACCGTCCCACCCTGGACCAGGTGACCAGGCATTGCGCCGACCTGCTGCGGGAACTGGGCACCAGCCCGGCTCGAGCCCGCCACGCGCTGATCCAGCAGACCAGGCCGGCCGACGGCGCGCCGGTGGCCCTCCCGCAACCGGACGCCCTGATGCTGGACCGCCTGGAGGCCCTCGACAAGCTGCTGCGGGAGCAGCCGGAGGCCGTGCCCGGGGCCGAGGGCGACTCCGCGCCCGCCGAGGAGGGCAGCCCCGCCGCGGGTGACCTCCCTGTCGGACCGACACCCGCACCGGCAGGCCCGCCCACGGAACCCCGGCCCCCCGCCGCGCGCCCCGGCCGTCCGCCCGCGTCCCGGCGGGTGGCCGACGAACTGCGCAAGCGGTACGCGGCCCGTGGGCAGCTGACCTGGTCCGAGCGCCAGAAGCTCTGAGCGCCTCGCCCAGCCCCGACCGCTTGCAGTAGACAGTAGGCACGGATACGGCGGCATCGCTGAACCGGCCGAGCACACCATCATCGAGGAGCACAACGTGACCACGGCGCCACTGCCCGACGATTCTGCTGCGGGCACCGCCGAGGACTCGCACTTCCCGGCGGGGGCGAAGCCGACCTTCGCCCCCGGCGCCCAGGTCCGC
Organism: Kitasatospora sp. NPDC059599; assembly: GCF_042735125.1. NCBI lineage: Bacteria > Bacillati > Actinomycetota > Actinomycetes > Kitasatosporales > Streptomycetaceae > Kitasatospora > Kitasatospora sp. NPDC059599. The sequence goes on from NZ_JBHWCL010000048.1 coordinate 16,305, forward strand.
ATCCGGGACGAGCAGTGGCTCGTCAAGTCGGTCACCGAGAGCCGCGACGGGCTGATGGTCGAGGTCAGCGGTGTCTCCTCGTTCGTCCGGGGCACGGACGCCGTGTTCTACCAGGGCCTCGACCAGATCGACGTGCTCGACCCGCGCAAGACCGACCTCGTCGAGGACGAGACCTCGAAGCACGCCAAGGCCCGCCTCTACCTGGAGGCGGTGATCCGCAAGACCGCGCTTCCGCAGACCGAGCACGGGCTCGCTCTGGCCGACTCGTTCCTGATGGACCGCCAGGAGCACCAGCTGCGCCCGGCCGAGCGGGCGCTGTCCATGCGCAATCCGCAGCCGCGGCTTCTGATCGCCGACGTGGTCGGGCTCGGCAAGACCCTGGAGATCGGCATCACCCTTGCGGAACTGATCCGGCGGGGCCGGGGCGAGCGCATCCTCGTCGTCACGCCGGCCCATGTCCTGGAGCAGTTCCAGCGCGAGATGTGGACCCGGTTCTCCCTGCCGCTGGTGCGACTGGACTCCACCGGCATCCAGCGCATCCAGCAGGAGATCCCCGCCGGGCGCAACCCCTTCGCCCATTTCAAGCGGGTGATCGTCTCCGTCGACACGCTCAAGTCGGCCACCTACGCGCACCACTTGGAGAACACCGCATGGGACGCGGTGGTCATCGACGAGTCGCACAACCTCGTCAACAAGGGCACCCGGAACAACCGCCTCGCAGAGCGGCTCGCCAAGAACACCGACGCGCTGATCCTGGCCTCGGCGACCCCGCACAACGGCGAGGCCGAGTCCTTCGCCGAGCTGATCCGGATGCTCGACCCGGCGGCGATCGCCGACGTCAAGAACTACAAGGTCGCGGACCTCGACCACCTCTACATCCGCCGCACCAAGACCGACCGCGAGGTGCGTGACGGCCTGAAGGACAAGCCGTGGGCGGAACGCGGCCCGTCCCTTCCCGTCCCGGCCCCGGCCACGCCGAAGGAGGTGGCCGTCCTGGAGAAGCTGGCCGCCGAATGGACCCCCGGCGATCCCGCCCGCTCCTCGGTCTGCGCCGAGCCGATGGTGGCGTACGGCTTCCTCAAGGCGTTCCTCTCCTCCCACGTCGCCCTGCGCAAGTCGCTCGCCAACCGCCGTGCCTACCTGGAGCACCCGCGGCGCGCCGAGGCGGCTCCCAAGGCCCGCGAGGCGTTCACGGCGGAACACCGGGCCCTCGCCGAACTCGAAGCGCTCGTCGCGGAGTTCGAGGACAAGGACTCCGCCAAGCTGGACGCTCTGGTGGACACGCTGAAGAAGGAGCTCGGCGTCGGCCCGCGCTCCGAACGCCGGGTCGTGGTCTTCTCGGAGCGGATCGCCACGCTGGAGTGGCTCGCTCAGGTCGTCCCGGAGCGGCTGGGCTTCAAGGCGAAGCCGGCCCTGGCGGAGAAGGCGCGTCCCTGGAAGGCGTACGGCGGGGCGGTCGAGGTCATGCACGGCGACGCCACGAACGACGACCAGCAGCGGGAGATTGTCGACCGCTTCGGCCGCCGCGACGAGCCCGTACGGCTGCTGTTCACCGGCGACATCGCCTCCGAAGGCGTCAACCTGCACCACCAGTGCCACGACCTCATCCACTACGACCTGCCGTGGTCGCTCATCCGCATCGAGCAGCGCAACGGCCGAATCGACCGCTACGGCCAGGCCGTCAGTCCCGAGTTCCGCGCGATCACCCTGACCGCCGACGTTCCGTGGCGGCGCGACGAATCGACCGGAGAGCAGCTCACCCTCGACGACCGGCTGGTCGGTGTCCGGCTGCTAAGCCGCGAGGCGCAGGCCCACGAGATCGAGACGGGCGAGGGCTGCGCCGAGGCCGTCACCGGCCTGTACGACGCCAGGAAGGAGGACGACCGCCTGACCCGCGACCTCATCAAGGGCGGTACGGCGGAGCGCTCCATCCAGAAGTCCCGGCAGGAGGCGGGCGGCGTCCTGGCCGGCCTCCTCGCGAACGTCAACGCGCTGATCGCCGATCCGTCGGCCGCGTCGGCCGCCGCGGGGATCCCCCCGGTGGCTAAGGCGGACGTACCGCATCTGTTCGCCGACACCGAGGCGTACTTCCATGCCGCGATGGACCTGGTCTACCCGCAGGCCGAGCGCGAGGCCATGGGCTGGAAGCCCGTCACGGACCGGGGCCGCGTCGAGTTCACGCCGCCGGACGATCTCCAGTATCGGCTGCGCGCACTGCCCGCCTCGTACCTCGACCAGGAGAAGATCCTCACGACGTCCAAGTACGACGGCACGCTGAGCCTCACCTTCAACCGGAAGTACGCGGCGGAGCGGCTCGAAGCGGCCCGCGACGCCAAGCGGGGAAAGACCGAGCAGACCGCGTCGCAGTGGCCGAACGTCTCCTACGTGTCCGACATCCACCCGGTCCTCGACTGGGTGACGGACAAGGTCCTCGCCAAGCTCAAGTACGACGAGGCGTTCGTCCTCGCCCACCAGCCGGACGCTGCCAGGGCCGCCCGCATCCACCCCGATCTGCCGGCAGCCCTGGGCGGCCCCGTCTATCTGCTGCAGGGCGTCCACTCCAACGCCGCCGGCACTCCGACCGTGGTCGAGTGGATGGCCGTCACCGGCCTCGACGGCGCCGACCCCCGGGTCTGGCGGATGGATTCGGCGTTCCTCGCCGCCTGCGGCGTCGGCCCGAACATGCCGGGACGCGACCGGATCCTCGACGAGAGCGGCCTGAAGGCCCTCGTGCCGGCCGCCGTCGACGCCGCGGAGGCCCACCTGCGGGCCCGGCGCGCCGAGTACGACCGGCTGATCGACGGCTACCTCGCCCCGTACGAGGATCGCGTCCAGACCTGGGAGCAGCTCGCGCTGGAAGTCGCAGGAAACCAGCACCGCCGCCGCGAGAAGGTCGAGGACACCGCGACCGACCGCCGCGAGCTCGTCCGACGCATGCGCACCTCCGGCGACCCGATGATCCGGGTCCTTGCCGTCCTCGAACCCCTTTACTCCGCCGCATCTACCGCCGCACCGACTGCCGCCCGCGCCGAGGAGTCCGCCCGATGAGCTACACCTTCGACTCCTTCGCCAACCGCGGCGAGTACCTCTCCGCCCACTACTTCAGCGAGGAACTGGAGAACACCCTCAAGAAGAAGTCGGCGGACGACGAAGGCCTGTTCACACTGTGGACCTACCGCGAGACCGACCAGCACGACACGCAATCCACCCCGCGTGAGCTGCTGCTCAGGCTGCACACCGAGTATGCCGGCCGGGTCCGGCCGGCCCTCGCCGCTGACGACGACCCGGCAGGCGAGCGGGCCGAGCGCCTCGCCGCCTGGCACACCGGCCTGCTCGCCGCCCTCGGGTACGGCAGGTCGGACCGCCTGCTGCCGCTGCACAACGCCGGCCGCGCGTACGAACTCCCCGTCGCCTGGCACGGTGACGGAATCGTCGCCCTCGACTGCGGGTGGACCGACAGCCTGGACGACGCCCTCGACGCCGACGGCGCGGGCCGCCTGCTGAACCCCCTCAAGACGTCCGAGGGTCTGATCGGTACGGGTGAGAAGCTCGCCGGCTGGCTCTTCCAGAGCGAACTGCACGAGCCGGGCGGCGAGGCGCCGCGGTTCGTGCTGCTGCTCTGCGGCGGCGTGATCGTCCTCGCCGACCGCACCACCTGGTCCGAGGGCCGGTATCTCGCGGCGAGCGTGGACGCGGCGCTGCTGCGCAACGACACCAAGAAGACCGGCGAGCTCGCCCTGCTCGCGGCACTCTTCTCCCACGACATGCTGGCCCTCCGCCCAGACGGCAAGGGCCGCCGGATGGACGACCTTCTCAAGGCGTCCCGAGAGAACGCGGTCGGCGTCAACTCCGAGCTGCGCAAGGGGCTTCAGCGCTCGGTCGAGATCATCGCCAACGAGGTGCTCGCCCGGCTCAAGGAACACAAGGTCACCCCGCGGCAGATCGAGGACCCGGAGCGGCACGGACCGTTCGCCAAGCAGCTGACCCGCGAGTCGCTGCGCTACCTGTACCGCATCCTCTTCCTGCTGTACGCCGAGGCCCGCCCCGAACTGGGCATCCTGCCCGCCGACGACTCCACCTACGAGGCGGGCTACTCGGTCGCCCGGTTGCGCGAACTGGTCTCCCGTGACCGGAAGTTGGTCGACGAGGAGAGCAAGAGGGGGTTCCACCTCTACGCCTCGCTCGATGTCCTGTTCAACAAGGTCAACTACGGCCACCGCCCTCACGGGACCGAACCCGAGGACCACAAGGCCGCTGGCGAGCGCAGCGAACGGCGCGGTCTGCGCTTCGAGCCGCTGCGCAGCGAACTCTTCGACCCGAAGGCCATCACCCTCATCGGCCGGGGCGTCCGCGATCCGCGCGTCGATGCCGACAGCGGCGCGGACGAGTTCCCGAAGTGGCTCGACCTCCGGCTGCGCAACGAGGCCCTGCACGAGGTGCTGCGCCTGCTGACCATGAAGGAGGCGAGCGCAAAGGGCCAGCAGGGCGGCTTCATCTCCTACCGCAACCTCGGCATCAACCAGCTCGGCGCCGTCTACGAGGGCCTGATGTCCTACACCGGCATCATCGATGACGAGCGGCTGCTGGCAGAAGTCGCCAAACCGGGCGCCGCGAAGAGCGGCACCCAGCAGCACGGCGACCCCGAGAAGGGTTCCTGGCTCATCCCCGCCGACCGGCTGAGCGACTACCCGGCGAACACCCACGTCGTCTACTCCGCGCAGGACGCCGAACAGCACGGCCTCCGCGGCCCGAAGAAGTACGAGCCCGGCACCTTCGTCTACCGCCTCGCCGGGCGCGACCGCGAGACCTCGGCGTCCTACTACACCCCCGAGTCGCTGACGAAGGTCACCGTCGAACTGGCCCTGAAGCACCGGCTCGACCAGAGGAAGGACGAGGACGGCGGGACCGTCCGGACCCGAGCGAGCGAACTGCTCCGCTACACCATCTGCGAACCAGCCCTGGGCTCCGGCGCGTTCCTCAACGAGGCGATCAACCAGGTCGCCGAGGCTTACCTGAAGCGCCGTCAGGAGGAGCTGGGCCTCACTCTCGACACCTCGCAGACGCTGGAGGCGAAGCAGAAGGTCAAGGCGTACATCGCCCTCCACAACGCATACGGCGTCGATCTCAACCCGACGGGTGTCGAACTCGCTGAGGTGTCGCTGTGGCTCAACACCATGCACCCCGGCATGCGAGCACCGTGGTTCGGCCTGCACCTACGGCGTGGCAACTCGCTGATCGGGGCCAGGCGTTGGGTGTACGCGGCCGAAACCGTCAAGAAGGAGCGGACGGTCGCCGCGCAGACGCCGACCAAGCTGCCGTTCCGGTCGGCGGAGGACGGCACGGAGCAGCCACTGCCGGAAGGCGCGGTGCACCAGTTCCTGCTGCCCTCGCCTGGGTGGGGCGCGGTCCAGGACGCTGGCGGGGACGCGAAGAAGCTGGTCGAGCGGCTTGCCGGGGACCAGGTCGACGCCCTGAATTCGTGGCGCAAGACGGTGATGACGAAGCCCAAGTCCACCGGCGGCAAGGGCAGCCAGCTGGCCCGGCTCCAGGCCGTCGCGGAGCGGGTGGAGTACCTGTGGGGGCTGGTCGCCAGGCGGCTGGAGCTGAGCGAACAGGAGATCGCCCGGACCATAGACGTCTGGGGCGCAGACCGGCCGGAGGACGCCGAGGAGTACGCCTTCCTGCGCCGCGACAAGGAGAACGCGGGCGGTGTGCTGCCGCTGAGCAAGGAACAGGTCTTCAAGGACCTGTTCGCGGCGGAGGGCTCGCCGTACTGGCGGCTCAAGCAGGTTATGGACGCCTGGTGCGCGCTCTGGTTCTGGCCGCTGGACAAGGTGGGCCTGCTGGACGGCTCCGATCCCGAGTACGCCACCGCACCGGTTGTCGGTCTGGATGCGCTGCTGTCCTCCGGAGTGGCGCCGGTCACGGGAGCTGCGGAGCCGGTGGCCGAACCTGAGGCGGAGCCCGCGTTTGTGGAGCACGGGCTGCTGTTCGCCTTGCCCGGAGACCAGTTGGCCTTCGGCGAGGGCGGGGACGACCTCCTCGAGCGGCGGGAGATCAAGAAGGCCGGCGCGTCGTCGTCCGGCCGCAAGGGCGGCGCGGGCGGGCCGGTGCGTCGCCGTGACGTCATCGCGCTGACCGGCCTCGACGACTGGCTCGCGTTCCTGGAGTCCATGGTCGGGACGGGTGAGGTGCCCAAGGGGACGTTCGCCACGTCCGTCGACTCCCTGGCCAAGCTGAAGGACCTGGAGAAGCTGGTCGAGGCCGAGATGGGCATGGACGATGCCCGCCGAGCCGTCGAGACGCGATACCCGTGGATGCGGACGGTTCGGGACATCGCGGCGGAACAGGGCTTCCTGCACTGGGAGTTGGAGTACGCCGGGGTCTTCGCGGGGCAGGCCGGAGGGTTCGACCTCCAGGTCGGTAACCCGCCCTGGGTGCGGCCGGAGTGGAAGGAGGACCCGGTCCTCGCCGAGTTCGAACCGTGGTTCGTGCTCCAGGAGAAGCCGAAGGCCGAGGAGAAGGCCAGGCGGCGAGAGGTGGAGCTCGGACAGCGGAGGGCGCAGGAATACCTGCTGCGCGAGGCCACGAACACGGTCACGACAGCGTCGTACCTGGCGTCCGGGCCCGTCTATCCCCTGATCTCGGGCAGTCAGCCCGACCTGTACCGCGCGTTCATGTGCGAGGTATGGGACCACGCGGCCGCCGACGGCACGGCGGGAATGGTGCACCCGGACACGCACTTCTCCGGCGACAAGGAGGCGAGGTTGCGGGCGGCCGCCTACACGCGACTGCGGGTGCACGGTGACTTCGTCAACGCGGGCAATCGCTTCTTCCCGCCGCCGGTGGGGCGATCGAGCCACTTCGGCGTGCACATCTACGGGAGTGCGGGGGACATCGCGTTCGACTCGCTGTCCTGGCTGTTCACGGTCGACACCCTGCGGATGTCGGCCGTTGCCGCTGTCGATAAGGACGACGAAGATCCCGGCGTGAAGTACCGGGGCGACTGGGATGAGCGCCCGCACCCGAAGCGGGTCATTCGTGTCACCCCGGACACTCTGCGGCGCTGGCAGCTCCTTGCCGGTGACGTGGGTCCGGTGGAGCACACGCGCCTGCTCACGCCAGTGAGTACGGCCGAGGATCCGGCAATTGACGCACTGGGCCTGTACCCGTTGCGGCTTGGCGCCATGTCGCCGGACATCACTCCGGGTTACCACGAAAGCGCTGCCAAGAAGACGAAGTTCGGCCCCGGCAAGAACGTGCGGCTCATCGACTACAACACCGGCGTTGACGGCCAGGAGGACTACCACGCGGACTCTTGGGAGGACGTCATCCTCAAGGGCCCGCAGATTGGCGTCGCCAACCCGATGTTCAAACAGCCGAGCCAAGGAGGCGGCGAGACGCGCGGCCTCGACCCGCGGGCGCTCGCGGACGATGCGGTGCCGGAGTCGGAGTACCGGCGTGTGGCCCCGGTCGAGGTGTTCCGGGGAGAGCAGGATCGTTGGGTCGACTGGGCGCGCTACGAAGAGCTGACTGCTTCAGAAGAAGAGCGGGCGGCGGCACGGCTGGCGGTTTCGGAAAGTCGGAAGGTGGGACTGGAAGAGGTAAAGGCCGCGGAGATCGAGGAGTTCCTGCGGGACAAGGCAGGAAGGCCGTATAGCCGAGAATGTCGTGTTGCCTGGCGTCAGATGATTGCGCCAGATACCGAACGTGCCCTTTACGCAGCTCTGTTGCCACCCGGCGTCACGCATGTACATGGGCTGCGAACGATGCGCCTGCGAACTCCCCTGGAGACCGCCCTTTCGGGTGGCTTCTTTGCAGCTCTGCCCGCCGACTACCTGCTGAGGACATCCGGTACGGCCAACTTTGACGTCGCCCAGGTCTCCAAGTTCCCAGCTCCTCAGTCCGACAACCCGCTCGCACCCGCTCTCCTCCTCCGCATCCTCCGCCTGAATGCCCTGACCGCCGCCTACGCCGACTTCTGGGAAGAGCTCTACGATCCCACCTGGGTCGGGCACGAGCCCTGGGCGATCCAGTGGCCCGGAATGAAGACGGAGCTGCACGCGGTGACGCCCTCCTGGCAGCGGAATACGCCGCTCCGCACCGAGTACGCGCGCCGCGCTGCGCTCGTCGAGATTGACGCGCTCGTCGCAGTCTGGCTCGGCATCGACGCCGAGACGCTCATCGCCACGTACCGGGCCCGGTTCCCGATCATGCAGGACTTCGACCGGGTGACCTGGTTCGATGCCAACGAGCGCAAGATCGCGGGCGACCGCTACAGCTACGGCTTCGACCAGACCAAGGAGCACTGGCAGCAGCTCGAGGCCTACCAGGAGAACCCCGCGGCAAACCCCGTCCCAGACGGCTACGTCGCGCCCTTCTACAAGGCCGACCGCGAAGCGGAGATGCGCCGTGCCCACGCCCACTTCACTGCTCGCCTGAACGACGCCGTGGCCAAGGGTTTGTGGGATCCGACGACGATGGAGGTCCCGAAGCCGTGAGGCCGACGCTCGAAGCGCAGGGGCTGAAGGAGAGCCTGCTCCAGTACCTCTCCACCACCTACGGTCTGGCCGACGAGGGGGCCCGCAAGGCGCTGCACACCTTCCTCGGTGACGAGGCCACGGGCATGTTCCGTGGCCCGTACCTGCGCCTGCGCACGCCGTTCACGCGTGCGGAGGATAGCTGGCAGCAGCACCTTGACTGGCACCGCTCCGGCGGCTGGTCGCCGTACGCACATCAGGCCCGGGCTTTCGCACGGCTCACCACGAAGGACGGGCACACCCCGCAGCCGACCCTGGTCACCACCGGCACCGGCTCCGGCAAGACGGAGTCGTTCCTCTACCCGGTGCTCGACCACTGCGCCCGCGAGCGCGCGGCCGGGAACGCCGGCGTCAAGGCCGTCTTCCTGTACCCGATGAACGCCCTCGCCACCGACCAGGCAGGACGCATCAACGACCTGCTGGACGCCGAGAAGGACGCGCTCAAGGGAGTCCGCGCCGGCCTGTACATCGGCGACAAGGCGGCGACACACTACGACTACGTCTACACCCGCCGGCAGGACATGCAGTTGTCCCCGCCGGACATCCTGATCACCAACTACAAGATGCTGGACCTGCTGCTGCAGCGCTCTGCGGACGCCCCGCTCTGGGACAGCAGCGACATCCGCTACGTCGTCGTGGACGAGTTCCATACCTACGACGGCGCGCAGGGCACCGACGTGGCGATGCTGCTGCGCCGCCTGGCATCCGCCGTCGGAGCGACGCAACCCGGTAGCCCGCTGGGGACGATCACCCCGGTCGCCACCTCCGCCACCCTCGCGTCCGGAACCGACGCGGACGGAGTGCGTCAGCTGCTCGACGTCGCCGCGCACGTCTTCGGCACCGAGTTCACCGAGGACGCCGTCGTCGGCGAGGACCGGCTCACCGTCGACGAGTTCATGCTCGACGAGACGGTCCCGGACGCCAAGTTCCTGCCCGGCCGGGTACCCACGCCCGAGGCCGTCACCACACTGCCCGACCCCGCCTCCGGCTACGCGGCACTGGCCGCACTCGCCGAGGCCGTCACCGAGAGCCGGTTCGACGCGACCGGCCCGCTCGACGGCCGGACGCTGGGCGCGGCGCTCAAGCGCAACCGGCTCACCTACGCCGTCCTGTCCGCGTTCGACGGCACGGTGCGCAGCTACGACGAGATCCTGGACGTCATGCGGCGCAGCGGAGCCGCCAGCTGGGACGAGGCGATCACCACCCGGCCCGAGGTGGCGGCACTCGCCCTGGCCCGGTTCGTCGCCCTGCTGTCCGTCGCCCGGGATCCGGACGAGCCCGCCGGGAGCAGCCGTCCGCTGGTGCAGGTGGAGGTGCACCAGTGGGCGCGGTCGGTGACGCGGATGCTGCGCGGCGTCCAGCCGTGGCCCCAGGCGTCCTTCGCCTGGGACGCGGCCGGGGCGCAGGCCCCGTCGCGGACGACGCCGGACACCACCGGCCCCCGTGAGACCCGGCTGTTCCTGCCAGCGGTGTACTGCCGCGAGTGCGGCCGTTCCGGCTGGTCCGTCCTGGCGCCCGAGTCGGACGCCGAGGAGCTGAGCTTCGAGTCCCACAAGATCCGGCGCGCTTCGGTGACCGCCGACAAGGCGAAGATCCGGACCCTGATCGCGGCCACCGACAAGGAGGCCATGGAGGGCAGCGGCCGTGCCCCGATGGACCCGGCGGCCCAGCGGTCGCTGACCACCGGCGGTGCGGGCGTGCTGATGGTGCTGGACGGCCCCGACCGCCGCCTCCGGCTGCCGGATCCGGTCGACGACTACACCGCCGAGGGCGATCCCCGACCCCGGGGCGCGGACGCGGCCTTCGTCCTCGTCCAGCTGGGCGAGCGCGCCGAGCGCGCGGCGCAGGACGACTGGTGCCCGGCCTGCGGCACCCACAACGCGATCCGCTTCCTCGGCACGGGCGCCGCCGCGCTCGCCGCCGCGTCCGTCACCCAGCTGTTCACCGGCGGGGAGATGGACGAGGAGCAGCGTGAGACGAAGACGTTGATGTTCAACGACTCGGTGCAGGATGCCGCGCACCGGGCCGGCTTCGTCGCCTCCCGCTCCTACACCTTCTCGCTGCGCGCCCTGTTCGCCCGGCACTTGAGCGAGCACCGGCCCACCGCGCTCAACGACCTGGTGGCCGACGTGGTCGAGGCCACCACCGACCGCAAGACCCTGGCCGCCGTCGTCCCGCCCGACCTGCACGACGACTCGGGTGTGGCCCGCCTGTTGTCGGGTGCCGGCCGTGGCGGGGACAAGCGGACCTGGGACCTGATCGGCGAGCGGTTCGCCTTCGAGGCCGTCATGGAGTTCGGCCACCGCTCCCGCAACGGTCGAACCCTCGAACTCACCCGTACCGCCGCGGCGTTCGCCGCCGTCCCGGACGAGCGGGCCGCGATCGCGCTGGTCCGCACGGCCCACGAGGAGACCGCAGACCGGGGCCTCACCCTGACCTCCCACGACGACGACCGCTACCTCGCCTTCCTGCGGGGTTTCCTCGACCGGATGCGCACCCGTGGCGCGATCGGCCACCGCTGGCTGGGGAAATACCTCGACGAGGCCGGGACCAGCCGGTTCTTCATCTGGGGCGGCCGCCCGCCTGGCATGAAGGCGTTCCCCAAGGGAATCTCCGCCCCGGTCTTCCTGCTGGCCAAGCCGAAGCCCAACAGCGAGTTCGATGTCGCCGCCGGGCGCTTGTCCTGGTACGAGACGTGGGCGCAGCGCTGCCTGGGCCTGACCCGCGAGCAGGCGGACGAGTTCTGGCTCCGTCTGCTGCCCCGGCTCGCCGATGCCGAGTTGCTCGCCGTCAGAACGCCGGGCGATTCGGCGGCCCGGATCTACGGACTCCAACCCGGGTCCGTGCAGATCCAGTTGCTCTCCGACGAGCAGGTCAACAGCGCGTACGTGCGCTGCCCCAGGTGTTTCTGGGAGCAGACCGTGCATCCGTCGCTGCTGTCCCAGTACCACGACCAGCCTTGCCCCGCGTACCGCTGTGCCTCCGGGCGGCTCGTCGCGGGCGACCGCTGGCAGGAGACCGTCGACCGTCACGACCGGGACCGGGACTACCGCGACGACTACTACCGCGGCCTCTATCGGCGGGCCGGCGTCTTCCAGGTGATCACCGCGGAGCACACCGGGCTGCTCTCCCGGGCCAAGCGCGAGCGCGTCGAGGAGGCGTTCCGTAAGGGCGAGGGCTTCAACGATCCCAACGTGCTCTCCTGCACCCCGACCCTGGAGATGGGCATCGACATCGGCGACCTGTCGGCCGTCGTGCTCGGGGCCCTGCCGCGCCGTCCCGCCAACTACACCCAGCAGGCGGGCCGGGCCGGCCGCCGCACCGGCAACGCGTTCATGCTGACCATCCCGGACCGCTCGCGCCGCGACCTGTACTTCCTGGACCGGCCGCGCGACATGATCGACGGGCAGATCGTGCCGCCCGGCTCGTACCTGTCTGCCGTCGAGATCCTGCGCCGCCAGTACACCGCCCACCTGCTCGACCTCGCGGCCCGCGGCCGGCTCCTGCGCGAGGACGGCAGGCCGCTGGCCGCTCTGCCGCACCGGGTGGACGAACTGTTCGGCCCGTCCGGCTACCTCGCGGACTTCGCCGCCGCCGCCCTCGCCCACGGCGAGGAACTGGTCCGCGGCTTCCTCGACCTCTTCCCGGTCGGCGTGAGCGAGAACGCCCGGGCCGAGCTGACGAAGTACGCGGTGCGCCGCCTGCGCAGCGCGGTCGAGCGGGCCGAGCGCGACTGGGAGCGGGAGAGCCAGAAGCTGCGCGACCGCATCCGGACGATTCGCTCGGCCATCGATGAGCTGAAGGACGGCGACGAGGAACAGGCCCGGACGAAAGCCGAGTTGGAGGCCGAGGCGCGGGCACTGTCGAAGAAGGGCGGCGCCAGGCTGCGCCAGCCCGCCCAGAGCGTCCTGTGCGACCTCGGGCTTCTCCCGAACTACGCGCTGATCGACTCGACGACCACCCTGTCCGCCACGCTCTACTGGCCGGAGGGGAAGACCGGCACGGGGCAGGAGACGTACAAGTCGAAGCCGTACACCTACGAACGGCCGCGGTCCTTCGCCGTCGCGGAACTCGCACCCGGCAACACCTTCTACGCGGAGGGCTTCAAGCACCGCATCACCGGCATCGACATCGTCACGGGCCAGGACCACGACTGGCGGTACTGGCGGTTCTGCCCGTCCTGCGGCCACGTTCGGACGCACAACGCCCAGCAGGACATCTCACCGTGCCCGCGCTGCGGGGACGCCGGCATCGCCGACTCGGGCAGTCTGTGGCAGGTCGTCCAGCCGACCACGGTCACCGCCCGCGCCAAGCGCGAGGACGCTCGCATCGGAGACGAGAGCGACGACCGCGACCGGCGGTTCTACAGCGTCGTCGACATGGTCGACATCGCCCCGGGCGACTTCGTGCCCAAGACCTCCTGGCGGCACACCGGCGAGGTGTTCGGCGTCGACTACACCCGACGTGCCGTGATCCGGCGAGTCAACGTCGGGCCGCTCAGGATCGGCGCCCAGGAGGGCGACCGGCTCGCCGGACGACCGCTACGGATCGCCCCCTTCCAGGTGTGCACCGCATGCGGCGCGGCGAGCGCGGACGGGCAACCGGTGTTCGACGACGACCGCGACGCCGTCGACATCTCGGCCAACCGCCAGCGCGCTCTCAAGCACCACACGCCCTGGTGCCCGCACCGGCGCGGCACGAGGGCAGTGGCGCAGGAACAGGTGCTGCTCGCCCACGAGTTGGAGACCGAGGCGCTGCGAGTCCTGCTCCCGGCGGCGACCGTTCTGGTCGACGAGAAGGTGTACTCTTTCCAGGCCGCCCTGCGGCTCGGCGTCGACCACGCCTTCGGCGGGGACCCGCAGCACCTGGACTCCTGCCTCGCCACCATGCCCGACCGCGACACCGACGAGACGAGGCACTTCCTCGTCGTCTACGACCGGCTCCCGCACGGCACGGGCTACCTCGACCGGCTTACCGCCCCGGCCGCATTCCGCCAGGTCCTCGAAGACGCGCGGACCCTCCTCGTCGACTGCCCGTGCGTCCAGGAGAACCGGCCCGCCTGCCATCGCTGCCTGTACCGCTACACCGACGAACGGCGCATCGAGGCCGTGTCCCGACAGGCGGCGCTCGACATCCTCGACGACCTCCTCGGCCGGGGCAGCGACGCCTGGACCACCAAGGAGGTCGGCAACACGGACCAGATCGGGCTGGACGGGCAGGTCGAATCCGACCTGGAGGCACGCTTCCTCACCGTCCTGCGGGCCTGGGCCGAGAAGCGTGGCAGCGACGCCTCGCTCGACGAGAGCGGTGACAACAGTGGGTACCTCCGGCTCAAGGACTCGACCACGGTCCACGGCTGGCGCCTCACCGCGCAGCGCAGCGAGGGCTTCACCCGCACCGACTTCACCTTCGAACGCACCGAAGGCCCGAAGCGGAAGGTGACGGTGTACCTCGACGGCCGCCGCTTCCACGCCTCCCGCCGCCACAACCGGCTCGCGGGCGACGCGGACAAGCGCAACCGGCTGCGGGCGCAGGGGCACGCCGTCTTCCAGCTCACGTGGGACGACCTGGCCGCCTTCGAACAGCACACAGGCGTGCACGCGGGGGACCGCGACGCGGTCGAGCCGGTGTGGCCGCCGTACGAGCACAGCGCCCGGGCCGTGGCCAAGCAACTGCACGCCGAGCACGGCCAGGACGACCTGGACTCCACCGCCTTCCTCGACCCGATGAGCCAGCTCCTCGCCTACCTGCGCAGCCCCGACGACACCGCCTGGGGCAGGCGGGCCGCATCCGTCGTGGGCGGGCTGCTCGGTGCCAACCCCATGGCGCTCGTCGGCAACGGCTCTGCGGAGGAAGCACACCGGACGCTCGGGACGCTCCTCGAAGCCTGGGGGCGGACCGGCGGCATCGACCCGGCTTCAGTGACGGGGGGCGGGGCGTTCAACCTGTTCCAGGCCGCCGACCGGTCCGGACTGCCCGTCGCCTTCATGGTCGACGGCGCCACCGGCCGCTGGACGGCGCTGGCGTGCCTCGACGACACGGAGAGCGACCAGCTCGGCTCCCCCGAACACAAGGCACGGTGGCGGGCCTGGCTGCAGTGGTCCAACCTGCTGCAGTTCCTCACCCACACCGGTGGCGACGGCGTCCAGCTCACCACCTCCGGCGCCGGCCTGTTCGACCTCGGCACGCTCAAGGCGTTCGGCGGGATCGGCGAACTCGAGTCCCTGGTCGTCCAGTACGGCGGGAGCGCGAGCGCACCGCAGGCCGCGACGGCCGAACCGATGGACGAGACCCCGCTGGAGGCCGCACTGCGGGACCTGCTGTGGGACCGGGAGATCCTCGGCTACCTGGACGAGGACGAACCCGACGCCCCCCTCGCCCGCCTCGCCCACGTCCTGGCCGACCGCGGCCGGCGGGCACCCGTCTACGGTTACGAGCTCGGTGACCGAGGCTGGCTCGCCGACCTCGTCTGGGCCGACGAAGAGCTGCGGATCGCCGTCATGGCCGAGCCGTACGACAGCGACGACGAGGAGCACCACAAGACCTGGCAGGCCTACCGCGATGCGGGCTTCACCGTACGCTCGGCCGAGGAATGGCTCGGCCGGCTCGACCACCTGCTCGCCACCCTCCCCGATGCCACGGACCGTCCCGACTCTGCCTCCGACTCCCACGAACCGAGTGCCGCACGATGACAGCACGCCTGAGCCTCTATCAGAAGGCCGAGAACGAGCTCTACAAGATGGACTCGTCGGTCAAGACGAAGTTCTACGACTTCTGCCACCTGTTCCGGAACGACCCGGCGCACCCCAAGCTCGACCTCAAGCCCCTCAAGGGTGACCGCCGCATCTTCCGCGCCAAGATCGATCCGTCGTACCGCGCCCTCCTCGCTCCCGTCGGCGTGGGCCCGGACGGCGTCGAGCAGTGGCTCGTCGTCGCCGTGCGGCACCGCAGGCTCGTCTACGAAGAGCTCAGCGTCGCCATCAACCGGATCACTGGCGAGATCGAGTTCGTCGACCTCGGCGTCGTCGGCCAGAGCGTGCTCAAGCGGGCCGGCATCCAGCTCACCCCCGACCCGGCGGAGCGGGGCGCGCCGGAGGCCGACGCCGCAGCCGAACCCGTCGCCGCTGCGGCCCCCGTTGTCGAACCCGCCGCCGTCGCGCCCTCCGCAGAGCCGCTGCTCGCCGCCTGCACCGCCGACGACCTCCGCCGTCTCGGCGTCGCGGAGGCCCTGGTCGAGGTGGCCCTCCTGGTCACCACCGACGAGGAGCTCGACCAGCTCGTCGCCGGTGCGCCGCGCCTCACCGCCGAAGTGCTCACCGGCCTGGGCGCCGGCATGAGCGTCGACGAGGTGGAGAGCGAGATCACCCGCCCCGCCGCCACCGTCCTCGAAGCCGGCTTCGAGGACGACATGGGCGCCGCCCTCATCCGTACCGCGGTCACCACTGTCGACGACGACCTGCGCAACGTGCTCGCCGAGGGCGACTTCCGGGCCTGGAAGGTCTACCTCCACCCCACCCAGCGCAAGATCGTCGAGCGGAACTACAGCGGCCCGGCCCGGGTCAGCGGAGGCCCCGGCACCGGCAAGACCATCGTCGCGCTGCACCGCACCGCCCGTCTCGCCGCCCAGCTCCAGCCCGGCCGGGACAAGCCGATCCTGCTGACCACGTACACCAAGAACCTCACTGCCGACCTGCGTTCCCGGCTCAGCTCCCTGGTAACCCCCGACCTGCTCGCCCGCGTGGACATTAAGCACATCGACATCCTGGCCCAGGGCATCCTCAACGAGAACAGCGCCGCCGGAGCCCAGCGCTCGCTGATCGGCGACGCCCAGGCGAAGGAGGTCCTCGGTGAAGTCTTGTTCGAGTACGACGCGCAGCGGCGCTGGGACGCGGAATTCCTCTTCGATGAGTGGGAGCAGGTGATCCTGGGCCAGTCGCTCGCCACCCGGCAGGACTACTTCAAGGCCCGGCGCCCGGGCATGGGCCGCGCCCTGACCCGCCCCGAACGCGGCGGCGTCTGGCAGGTGCTGGAGCAGTTCACGCTGCGCCTGAACGGCATGAAGCGTGAAACCTGGGCACAGGCCGCGGAGCGTGCCGCGCGCTACGAGATGGAGCGCGCACGCAAGATCCAGGATCGCGCCGAGCGGAAGGCAGAGATCGGGGGCGGAGACCTGACCCACCGCGACGACAACAGCTCCGCGGTCCGCTACCTCCGCCACCGCTACCAGCACATCGTCGTCGACGAGGCCCAGGACCTCAGCGCCGCCCACTGGAAGATGCTGCGCGCGATGGCCGCCCCCGGCCCGAACGACCTGTTCATCGCCGGTGACACCCACCAGCGGATCTACGACCGCCAGGTCACCCTCTCCACAGTCGGGATCAACATCCGGGGCAAGGCATCCAAACTGACCCTGAGCTACCGGACCACGCAGGAGATCCTCGACCAGGCCGCCAAGGTCGTCGGCGACTCCACCTACGACGACCTCGACGACGGCACCGAGAACCTCAGCGGCTACCACTCCCTGCTCCGGGGCCCGGCACCGGAGTTCGTCGCCTGCGCGGACTGGGACGACGAGATCACCCAGCTCGCCGCCAGGCTGAAGCTGTGGCGTGAGGAGATCACCCGACCCGGCGAGGACGGCAGCGTCCGCGACCCGGGCGGCGCCATGGCCGTCTGCGTCGCGGACGGCGACATGGCCGGCCGCGTCGCCGCCGATCTGTCGCTGAAGCACGGCATCACCACCGCGACCCTCACCAAGGACGGCCCCCAGGGCGGCGGTGAGGTACACATTGGCACCATGCACCGGTTCAAGGGGCTGGAGTACCAGAAGCTCGCCATCATCGGCGCGAGCGACGGCATCCTGCCGCGCACGGCACTGATCGAGAAGTTCGCGCACACCGACCCCAAGCGCTACGAACGGGAACTGAAGCAGAGTCGCAACCTGCTCTTCGTGGCCGCCACCCGTGCCCGCGACGCACTATTGATCTCCTGGCACGGCGCCCCCAGCCCGTTCCTGCCGGTCCACTGATCGCCCAGCGCCGAGCGGGACAACCTGCAGGAGAAGCATGCCTACGGGCCGGGCGGCGCTCACAACGAGTGTCTTTGGCGTGGCACAGACAACGGATCGCCGGCGCTCGGCCCCAGGAGGAGATCCAAGATTACGGAGTGCTCCTGGAAGATGACCCGCTGGGTTTGGCTGCCAGCCGTGGGCTCGGTCGGTGTCTTCGCAGGAGAGTCGCCTTCGCGCTCAGCACCTTTCTGCTCAGGCAGAAGAACTGACCCGAAGCGTGAGCCAGCGTCGACGGCGAGCCGCGCCGCCTCGTCCATGTACCGGATCGCGGCCTGATACCGGGCTTGTACGGCGGCGGCGATCGCGTGCCCCGAGGGGTCCAGGTCGCCGGAGTACTCCAGCGGGACGCCGTTGTCGACGGCGAGGGCCAGGAGGGTGTGGTCCACTGCGGTCAGTGTTCCGGACGTGCACACGATCGGCTGGTCGGTGCCCCGCATGAGGGCTTCATCGACGACGGACGGGTTCTCCACCACCAGCCAGGCCCGGCTGCTGTCGAGGGCGGGCGGGTGGGCGGTCAGATCGTGAAGGGTCACGTGGACGGGGCGGTTGTCGGAGCACGCGAGGTTCAGTGCTCGGTCGGTGGGTCCATCGCCGCTGGCGGCGACGTTGAGCACGAGGACTGTCTGGGATAGGCGGTCCGCGATGACGCCGAGGCGCGCGAGCAGCGCGCGTTCGGCGGCCGGCGTGTCTGGTTGGGGAACCTGAAGGAGGTCGCGGGCGAGGAGAACGACCTTGTCTCCGTGCCCGGTGTCGTTGAGGTCGAAGTAGTGAGGATCACCGGTGCAGTGGTGGGCCAGCCGTGCGAGCGTCACAGGCCGTGGCAGCGGCAGGAGTTCACGGAGGCGGCTCAGGGAGTCGATGAGCCAACGCCGGTCCTCCAGCGTTTCGTCGCTGATGCCGTAGCTCCGCAGCCGGGCGGTCAGCAGCGGGGCGTCGGGCAGGGCCCGCGCAGCGTAGTCGTTGATGTCCGCGCGCATCTGGTCGGCGGTCCGGCGCTGGCCAGCGAGGTCTGGGATTGCTACCCCGGCTGCCTCCACCAGGCCGCGGAGGTCATCCGGGGTCCGACCGAGGGCATCAAGCAGCTTCGGGACCGGGACGACAGAGCCATTGCCCGTTGCGCGTAGGGCGACAGGCCGACTGCCCGTTCGGCGGCCTCGGGTGAGCCAGCCGGCGACCATCGCCTGGCCGGTTCGCGACAGCGGCGCGGTGACGTTCCTGATCGCCGCGGCATCGTCCCCGCGCGCGAGGCGGGCGGCGACCGCCTCCCACAGCGGACGGACGTCGAGGTCGGTGAGGTCTCCGGACATCAGTCCTCCTGCCCGGCGGCCGAGAACAGATCGCCGGGGTACTGGTTCGCGGCGTCCACGGTGAGGTCGTCGGCGGGCCGGCGGGGAGCGCCGACGTGGATGCGCGCTGTCTGGGGCGTCCCGCGCCCGGTCCAGATGCTGGGGATGGTGTACCGCATGGTGTTGCTCTTCTGGTGGATGCGGTGGATTCCGACTGCGCCGGTCTCGGGCACGAGCAGTGGCTGCATCGCGGGGAGCGTGACGAGTGCGTCGAAGTCCCAGGTCCGCAGGAGGGCGAGCAGCATGCGCAGGTTCGGGGCGTCGAGGGCGGCGTTCAGCTCGTCGATGAAGATCGCCCGCGGGCCTTCGTATCCGCTGGTGGAGTAGAAGGCATGGGCGGCGGCGAGCAGCGGCAGCATGGTGGCCAGACGCTTCTCGCCCGCGGAGAGCCGGGCCAGCGGGTTGCGGCGCGCGCTGACGGTCTGGAAGACCTCGGTGGCGCTGGTCGGATCGTCGGAGAAGGACCGGTGGGTCAGCGAGATCTCCCACGTGTGCCAGTTCCGGTAGTCGAAGACGTGCTCGACGCGCTTGGCCCAGGTGAGGTGGGTACCCTCCTCGTTCTTCAGCTGCTCGACGAAGAAGTCGTACATCCGGTCGAAGCTGCCCTCGTGGTTGACGTCACGGATCAGAGACAGGGCTTCGCGAGCCACCGGGTCGTCGCTCTTGGGCTTCCACTCCAGCCTCACCCCGACCTGGGCGACGCCGGTGCGCACCTTCGTGAGCGTGGTACGGATTTCCTTGACGATCTCCTCGGCGGTGTGGATCCGGACGTTGATGTCCTTGCGGAGCTCGGAGAAGACGACCCCCTTGATCTCCGTCTGGACCTGCTCGTTGAAGTCCTCTTCGAGGGAGGTGATAGCGACGTCGAGTTCGGACAGCGCCTGGCGCAGGGTCTTGGCACCGACAGAGGCGGTGCCGGTCTCCTGATCGTGACCGTGCTCGGTGACGACGACACGTCGCCACCCGCTGCGGGGGTCCTCCTCGGTGGTCACGTGCCGGCGGATCTCCAGCAGCTTCTCCAGGACCGTACGCACCCTGCCTTCCAGGGCACCGCGCGCGGCCTGCTCCGCCAGACGGGCCTCCTCCGCGTTCTGGCCCGCGGAGGAGCCTCGCTGTTCGAGGATCAGCCGGACCGTGTGAACGGCGTCGGCAGCGCTCTCGGGACGGCTGAGCGCCTCAGCTCCGGCGAGCTCGTCGACGAGGCCGTGGTCGAAGAGTCCCTGGACGGTCTCCAACGCCTTCTCGGCCGCGTCGGCCGCCTGCGCGAGGATGCCGGCGTGGCTGCCGAGCTCCTGCGATACGAGAGCGAGGTCGACCTCGACGTCCTTTTCCTCCTGCGTGTGCGTGGCCAGGTTCACGCGCAATTCGGCCTGGGCCGTCCGTGAGTTCTCCAGCTCGGCCAGGAGGTCCTTGTACGGCTGGTCGTGCTGGCGCAGTTCCTCGCTGTAGTGGTAACGGGCAGCTTCCGCGGCCGATGCGTCGTCCTCCGCGCGCTCACGCAGAGCGCCGGCTCGACGTTCCGCATCGGAGGCTGCCGAGCGATGCCCTGCCGCGGCCGAGAGGGTGAAGTACGTCCGAATCGCTTGGTCGGCCCACTCCCCGAGCCCACTCTGAAGATCGCGCAGCGTCTGCCGGTGGCTGCGAAGAGCCTCGGCCTCGACCGGAACGGTCACGTGGGTGACACGGGCCTTGCGGTGCAGGGCCGTCTTCGTCTCGTGGACCAGGGCGCTGTGCCGGCCGACCTCCCGCTCCACGTCGACGAGCGCGTCGGCGGCCTCTGCGGCCCGGCGGAGCCCTTCGGCCGCGGCTGTCCTGGTGGGCAGGACCGATGCGAGTTCGGCAGGAAGGCTCCTGCGGTCCTGCTCGATCTCGGCTGCTGCTGCCTGTGCGGTTCGCCAGGCGGCTTCGGCCACGGCGTGCTCGCCTTGCACGGTGACGGCTTTCTGAGCGGAGGTACACATGGCCGCCGTGCCGGCCAGCGCGGTGCGGGCAGCTTCGAGGCATGCCATCACCAGGCCGGGCAGCTCCGTGCACACTGCCTGGGCGGTGCGCACCAAGCCGGTGGACGGTTCCACGAAAGCGGCTTGGCACGCCAGCTCCGCAGCCAGGTCGGAGTCCTCGGCGGTGCGCAGCGCCGAGGACGCGTCGGTCTCGGTCCCGTCCGCGATGGCCTCGTGCCTGTCCGCATCCGCAGTGGCGGTCGCGGCGGTGCTCTCCAGTTTCAGCCACTGCGCTGCGTGGGGGAAGACGCGCTCTCGGTCGGCGGTGGCCAGGTCCTCGGTCAGCGCATCGACCAGCTGGCGTGTGGCATCGAGCGCAGCGACTGCCTCCTGTCGCTGGGCACGCAGGTCGGCGAGCAGGATCTGGCGCATGCGTTCACGTGCGGACGCGCCGATGTAGCGCGGCGTCCAGCCAGCGGGGCTCTGGGCGCTGAGTGGACCGAGGTGGACGGTGCCGTCAGAGGCGAAGGCCGCCTGCCCTGGGGTGGGAGCCTCGCCGTGTTCCAGGACCCGGATCGACGCCAGCACGTCGCGGATACGGCTGGCAGCGATCGGGGCTTCCGGATCGGGCACCAGCAGATCGGCGAGGGTCCGGCCCGCGTGCCTGGACGTCGGCAGCAGTGCGACATCGCCCGCCGTCAGCTCCCCGTCCGGCGACACCCAGGCGTCCAGAACACCAGCGGCGAGCAGCGCACCCTCCAGCCGGCCGGCCTCCTCGGCGGGCAGATGACCGGCGAAGTCGACCACCGCCCACAGCGATGCACCCGGCCGGCCGTGGCGTGCGGGGCGCCACGCAGGCTGGCCGGGGCCGGCTTCGCTTCGTTGGGCTTCGACGATCCGATCGTCGATTCCCTCCACCTGGGCCTTGCAGGAGGCCACGTCGATCTTCGCGGTGGTGAGCTCGGCGGTGATCCGGGTGGAGGCGAGGCGGTAGGCCGTAGCCGTGTCCTCCTTCAGGACTTCCGCGTCCACGGCTCGGGGGACGCTCTGATCGTCCGGCAGCCGTAGCACCGTACGGTCCAGGACTGTGAGCGAAGCGGCCCACCGCCGGGTCGCCTCAGCCCAGGATCGGCCTGCCTGCTCGGCGTTCGCTTGGTGCTCGTCGGCGCGGGCCCGCAACAGGGCTGCTTTCTCCCGCGCTTCGCCGGCTTCGTCCCCGAGGCGGGAGGCGTGGGCGGTCGCTGTAGCGGCGGCGTCGAGCGCTTCCGCAGCGCCCTGCAGCAGTGCCCTCCGCTGGCCGAGTTCAGCCCGGGCGTCCTCGGCGAGTTCGGTGACGGTCACCTCCAGGCCGTTCGGCATCGGCGCAGTGTCCTGCGAGGGCACACGCTCGGCGAACTCGGCGACCTGCTGGACGGCCTCGACCATCTCCTCGACGCCAGCGGGGATGCGCGCCAGCTTCGCGGCCTCGGCGGCAAGGTCGCCCGCCCGGTCCCGAGCCCGGCGGCCGGCCTCGGCGGCGGCGACACGGGCCGCTTCGGCCTGCGCGACGGCGGATTCGGCACCGTCGGCCAGCGCCCGGGCCCGCGCCTGCACACCTGTCAGGTCGAGCGAAGCCACTGCTTCGGCCGAGATCTCCTGAAGCCAGCCGTAGATGGCGTTCGGATCCAGCTGAGATGCGACGACGAGTTCACTCGGCGGAGTCGGCAGCCGTACCAACCCGGCGGTGAACCTCTCCAACGCCTTGCGGGCGTCCTCCTCGGCCAGCTCCGCCTCCCCGGTCAGCCGTTGGGCCTTCCCGGCGGCGGTCTCGGACCGCTGCCGGGCACCGTTGTACCGTTCTTGGACATCGGCCTGCGCGGTGAGCAGCACACCGAGCTCTCCGAGGGCCGCGCTCACCTCCTCTGCCGCGGAGGACTGAGCCTCCAGCCAGGCGGCCATCTGTTCCCGAGCGCTCTTCGCTTCCTGCTCGAGTGCAGCAGTCGGCTCCTGCGTGCGGGACGCCCCGAGCCGGTCGCACACCTGGGCCATGGCGTCGTGGAAGGCACCCGCGCCGGCCTCGGCCGCCGGACGGCCGACCTCCCGCGTCAACAAGGCGAGCTGACCGACCGCTTCAT
Source organism: Kitasatospora sp. NPDC059599 (assembly GCF_042735125.1). Taxonomy (NCBI): domain Bacteria; kingdom Bacillati; phylum Actinomycetota; class Actinomycetes; order Kitasatosporales; family Streptomycetaceae; genus Kitasatospora; species Kitasatospora sp. NPDC059599. The sequence continues at coordinate 39,315 of NZ_JBHWCL010000048.1, forward strand.
CGGCCTCCTGTTCCGCTTCACCGCACGCGTTCTGCGCATCCAGGTACGCACCGGCGGCATCCCCGGCTTCCCCGGCGCTCGTGCGGGCCCGCTCTTCCTGCTGCTGTGCGAGGGCCGCGAGGCTGCCGAGGTCTGCCCCGGGATGGCCGGCGACTCGGCCTTCCAACATCTTGATCGTCTGGGCCAGCAGGCCGAACCGGCGTTCTTCGTCGCGGACCAGCTGGCCGGCGTCCCGAAGGCTCTCCGTAAGGTTGCTCTGCCGCTCGGACAAAGCCCGGTGCTGCCCGACGAGTTGGCCGTGGCGTGCGTGGCTGTCACGGAATTCCACCGCCGCAGTGGAGGCTGCAGCTGCGACGTAGCGGCGGTAGACCGTGCGAACGCTGCCGAGGACCTCCTTCTCCTTTCGGGCGCTGCGCAGTCGGTCCTGAAGCTGCTCCGTCTTCGCCAGCGCGTCGGCGAGGGTCTGCACCCGCCTGGCGTCCAGCGACGGCAGCGCCGACGTGAGGGTGGCCTGCATCGTGCTCGGGCTGATCTTGTCGTTGGCCTGGACGCTGCGCAGCGCGCGAAGGACCGACCCGAGCGCGTCCATCTGGGACGGGTCCAGCGGCTGGTACATCGCCGATCGCACCGCCTCGGTGTACTCCTCCTCGCGGCGCACGACCGAAGCGTGCTCCCTACAGGCGTTCTCGAGCGAGGTGGAGGAGGTGAACAACAGGCCGCCGTACTGGGCGAGCTGACTCGCCAGGTCACCGATGTCAACCGGCATGCCGTCGCGTTCCAGCGTCAGCTGGGCGTTCACCCGTGCCGGGACGAGGAACCACGCCCGCTCCAGGGAGGTGCGCTCGCCGCCGCTGCTCTTGAGCCACAGGCCGGCGGTCAGCCACTGCGTGCAGGTGGTGCCATCGGGGCCGGGATCGGTGCGGCCGTACTCCTGCCACCATGTCCCGCTCTTCGCCGGGCCGGGCCGTCCCTGGGTGTGGATGCTGGTGAGTGTTCCGGCCGCATCGCCCGAGGCCGACAGACTCTTGGAGCTGATGTCGCCGTCGATGAACGTCGGGCACAGGACACCGCCGGTCAAGGACTTCCCGGAGCCGTTCATCCCGACGAGCGCGAGCCACCCGGCGCTGAAGAGGAACTGCTCCTCGCTCCACTGCCAGGAGTTCACGGCACCGGCCCGGGTTGCCTGCCAGCGGCCCACGGCGCCCGGATGCGGATCCAGGACGACCGTCTTCCTGCGCGAGCTGCCCGGCCCGGCAAGGCTCTCCAGCGTACGGTGGTGCTCAGTCATCGAGGCTCTCCCGCCCATCGGTAACGCCTGAAACGGTCGCGGTCTTTGCCGCGCTGGTGGCATGGGAAATCCGGACCTGCCACAGGTGGACGGCCGGAGTCGGCCGCCAGCCCGAGCCCGGCGGGGGATCGGCGCTCACGATCCCGGCCGCCAGCAACTGCTGGATGCTCGCGTCGGCGAGTGAACGCTCGCCGCCCGGCCCCTGGTACCGGCGGGCCCACCACGGACGCTCAGCCAGGTCCCGCCGCACCTGTGAGGACGCCCATTCGATGCCGAACCAGTCCATCGGATCGTCCCGACCGACGAGAGCGTCGAGCAGGAGCAGCGCTCCGTGCTGTTCGAGACTGCGCCCGGCGGGAAACGTCAGATCGGTGCTTCGTCCGTGCGGGTCGGACACCGACCACCAGTCACGGCGCACGGTGCACACGAGTCCGCCAGCTGCGGCGGCGTTCAGGGCGCGCTCGCGCCCGGTGTAGGAGGACAGGTACTTGCCCGCCTCGGTCGCGGGGTCCGGCACCACGCCGGGATCGTCGAGGACGGCCCGCATCGCCAGATGCCTGCGGCGCCTCTCCTGGACCTTCACCGGGGCGTCCTCCGGCAGGTCCTGCTGGTCCGCGCACAGAGCCGCGGCGTGGGTGTCCGGCTGGTCGATATCGATGTCCAGCAGCGAAGGTGCGACGGAAGCGGTCAGCAGGGCAAGGCGCTCGCGGCGCGCCGTGATGACCAGATCGAGTCCCTGGTCCTGCTCGAGCTGGTCCAGGGCGACGTCCGACTCGATGACGTGCCAGGACTCCAACAGCAGCAGGGCGTCGATGAACGCCCGCCTGTGGGCGCCTGCGGTCGCCTGCTTCTCGCCGGCGTCGGCCACGGGACGGAAGCGCGGCAAGCGGCCGAGGTCCGCCTCGGTCCCGCACGCCTGAACGACTGCACGCTGCAGGTCGTTGAAGGTCGCCTGCGTACTGCGCCACAACTGCTCGCAGATCAGGCTGGCCAGCACCAGGACCAGTGGGGAGGCGGGAACCTCCCCGGACTTGCTTCGTCGGACCACGGGGCCGCGGTCCGACGGCGGGTCGGACCGCCGCTTGTACAACCGGCACAGCCCCTCGGAGCGGTAGACCTCGAAGCGCCACCCGACTGTGTGGTCGAACCAGGCGGCCACCTCCCGCTGGTGCGCGGCGGCCAGGCCGAACAGCTCCGGATCGTCCTCGACGGAATGGATCTGCTGGCGCAGCATCCTTGCCACCACGACGCCGGCCTCGGGCTCCAGCCCTCGGGCTGAGCCGGCGCCCGCAGGGCGAGACTGAGCGCCCATCACGCAACCTCCCCTTCCTCGTCGTCCAGCAGGCTGACCTCGACGAGCACATCCGGCGCGGTCAAGGTCCCGTCCTCGAACTCCACGGTCACCATCTGATCCGGATCGCCGGGCCACAGGGTCAGCGCCGCGCCGACGGTGTAGGTCGACCCGCACCCGGCGGAGTCGTCGAAACCGTTCAGGGCTTCCTCCAGCAGCCCGACCAGCACCGCCGTGTGGTCTGCGGCCAGCCCCTTGAAGAAGGACAGCGAGACAGGGCCGGGGGTGACCAGATCGCGGGCGATCGCCTCGAGACGGTTGAGCTCCGCGTCGTTCTGTTCCTCTCCGTGGCGTCGTTCGAGGCCGAGGTCAGGGATTTTGCGAGGCCGCCCGGTCGACTTCGCACCCCGCTCGGTATTGCGCAGGACGACCTTCACCTCGTGATAGGCGCCGGCTTGCGCGATGTCGTGTACGGCGATGTCCTCCTCGGCCGGCGCGAGCGCGTGGCGTGCCGGCCACATTCCGAACGCCGCCGCGAACACCTCATAGGCAGCGGCAGTCGTCGGCTGCGCGTGAAGCATCCGCGCAATCTGCCGAAAGTCCGCACCCACATCACTGCCGCGCGTCGTGGCGTAGTAACGGCGGTCGATGGCGCCGAGCAGCGCGTGGATGGCATCCGCCGCCGCATCCACGAGACGCTCGATGGATCCCCTGGGCGCGAACCATGCCTGGAGGTCGCCCAACTCCCGCTCCCTGTCGGCGGACCAGCTGTCCTGAGCCTCGGGCTCCAAGATGCCGGCACCCGGAAGGGCCCGCCTCACCACCGACGCCACACCCACCGCGTTCAGCTCGTCGAAGGCCGAACGCACACGCCCCAAGGACTGCTCGGTACGTCGGGCGAACTGCCGAAGAGCGAGCAGAATGTGCTCGCGGCTGGTCGCGAACACGGCGTCGTTGCTGACGTCGTGCTGGGCCAACGTCCCCACCGCGCTGTAGAAGTCACCACCCGCCTCCTGCAACTGCTCCAGATGCGCGTTGACGTGCGCCAAGGCAGGGGCGAGCATCCCCGCATCCTCCTTGTAATGGAGCAGCAGTCCGCGCAGAGTCTGCTCCACGGCATCGAGCAGCCGGGGCGGCAGCTGCAGGGTGCGGTCGAGCCGCCCCACGGCCTCCCGTACGGCAGCGACCATCACCCGGCCCTCCCGGGTCAACGACCACGCCTCCCGCCGTCGCCCGCCGTCGGCGTAGCTGCCGACCGGGGCGCTGTAGTTCCGGAAACGGGTCACATATCCCGTGTCCGTCAGCCTCTCCACGACCTCCGACAGGGCCTCGTTGCCGACTGGATCGGCGTATCCGACCTCGGAAAGGAGCCCGCGAATGTCGGACAAGGTCCACATCGGCCCGCGACTGCTCGCCAGCAGCAGCGCTCCGAGTACCGCCGCCGACAACTCCCTCCGCTCGTCGTCCTTGTCGGCAAAGACCCCGAACAGGTCCGTATCGAGCATGCGCCACCAGGCACCGGTCACGTTCAGCTGCCCTTTCGAGTGCGACTCCCCGGACACGTCGATGGCCGAGGCGAGCTATCAGCCGAAGCCGGGCGCGGCACAGCCGCCCCAGTGTCCGACTCCCACGACACAGCGACATCGAGCACCATAAGGAGCAGCACTGACAATTCACGGAAATAGAACAAAAGGGCGAACGAAATTGGCCTGACATCGATTCGATCCGCCCCGACGAATGCCTGGCGGGAGGGCTGCCGAAAAAGGGAGCATCCTTCCCCACCTGGCTGTAACCGGCAACAGTGCGGCGCGACCACAACCAGCCGCACCGCCAACCGGGCTGAGGCCCAGTCGGCCTACGCAGCGCGACACAAGCCCCGAGGGGTCCGCTCAAGTTCGGCGTCAGCGCGGTCGAGTGCGGCGGCCAGGGCGACGACGGGGTCGTCGGCGGAGTCTTTGCCAGCCGTCAGGGTGACCGGCCATCTGGAGCTCTGCCTGATGGTGGAGGGCGGCCGTGACCATCGTGCTGTGGGCTCAGGCGCGGATCTGGTTACCGGCCGATCTTGTGGGGAGTCAACGGCGACGCAAAGCGGCACGACGGGCCTGGGAGGTCTGGCGCGTCCTCCGCTCGGATCTGGCCGGGCGACCGTCCTGTTGATGGTGGCCCTTTTCGCCGGGAGCACGGTGCAGGCCAGGTACGGCGCTGCCTATCGTGATCCGGGTATAGCTCGCGTGCTCTGTGGGGAGCGTGGCGACGGCCGCTTGGGGGACCACGCAAATCGGCCCCAGCTGAGCCGCCGATCAGTGGGCGGCTCAGCCTCCTGGTCGTAGTCAGGCCTCCAGGTTGTAGACCACCGTGACAGGGGCGTGGTCGGACCACCGTTCGGCGTGGGTGGCGGCGCGCTCGACGTATGCCTCAATCGCCTTGGCGGCGATGCCGGGTGTTGTACAATGCAGGTCGATGCGCCAGCCGGAGTCGTTGTCGAAGGCGCGGCCGCGGTAGGACCACCAGGAGTAGGGGCCGGTGCGGTCGGGGTGGAGGGCGCGGACGACGTCGACGTAGCCGGCCTCGTCGTAGACGCGGGAGAGCCAGGCGCGTTCCTCGGGGAGGAAGCCGGCTGACTTCTGGTTGGCCTTCCAGTTCTTGAGGTCCTCGGGGCGGTGGGCGATGTTCCAGTCGCCGCAGACCACGACCTCGCGGCCGTCGGCGGCGGCGCGGGTGCGCAGCGCGGTGAGGTGGACGAGGAATTCCGCCATGAAGCGTTCCTTTTCGTCCTGGCGCTCGGTGCCGACCTCGCCGGAGGGGAGGTAGAGGCTGGCGACGGTCAATCCGGGAAGGTCGATTTCCACATACCTGCCCGAATTGTCGAATTCCTCCGACCCGAATCCGATCACGGTGCGCTGCGGCTCCTGTCGGGACAGGATGGCGACGCCGGCGCGGCCCTTGGTGGCGGACGGTGCCCAGACCGCGTGCCAGCCGTCCAGGTCGCGCAGTTCGACGGGCAGCTGCTCGGGCTCGGAGCGCACCTCCTGGAGGCAGATCACGTCCGCCTCGGTGCCGGCCAGCCACTCGACGAGGCCCTTCTTGGCCGCCGCCCGGATTCCGTTCACGTTCACACTCGTCACCACGATCACCCGGGCAGCCTACCGACTGGCCGTATCCGACCCGAATCGTGACGCGCGGCAGGGTCGGGTCCGACGGAATGCGGCAGCGACTGACAGGAGCTGTCGTGAACGCGGCATGAATATGTGCGACAGTCGCACCGGGCCGCGTCATTGGTCTTGACCATCTCCGGACGGAGCACCTAGGGTCGCTTACTGCAAGGACCTTTAATAAAGAAGGACGGATAAAGCCCGCTCTCCCACCTGCCGCAACAGCGGACAGCGGGCCCGGCATCCGCCCTCCTTGTCTCAGGGCGGACGGAACAACAGGTGGAGGACGCGGTGGGGACGACAGGACAGCTTTCTGCGGTGCCGGAGCCGAAGTACTGGCACCTGCGCACCGTGCTGCTGCGGGCCATCGACTCGGAGTTCTCCACCGGTCAGGTCCTTCCCAACGAGCGCGACCTCTCCGCCCGCTTCGGCGTGGCACGGGCGACGCTGCGCCAGGCGCTCGACCAGCTGGAGCTGGAGGGCCGGCTGGTCCGCCGCCGGGGCATCGGCACCCTGATCGCTGCCCCGCGGGTCGGCGTCCCGGTCAACCGGCAGGAGGAGGGCTGGCCCGGCACCGCCCGCAGCCAGTCGTGGCGGACGATCGACTGCACCACCGCCCCCGCCACCGCGCAGCTGGCCAAGGGCCTCGGGATCGCCGAGGGCGCCACCGTGCACACCGTCCGCCGGGTCCGCATGGTGGAGGGGCGGGCGATGGCGACCGAGTCGCTGCACGTCCCGGCCGCCGCCCTGCCGCACCTGCCCGGCTTCCGCGCCGAGAGCGACCGCGCCCGTTCGGTGCTGCGCCAGCTGGAGCGGCTGGAGGTCGACGGCGAGTCGCGCTCGGTCGAGCTGGGCGTCGCCGAGGCCGCCGAGGCTGCCCTCCTGGAGCGCCCGCCGGGCTCCCCGGTGCTGGTCCTGACCACCCAGTACGCCGCGGGTGGCCGTCTCGCCGCCCTGGCCGTCGCCACCTACCGGGCGGACACCTGCAAGCTGACCTTCGGCGAGACCGGGCTGGTCGAGGTCACCCCGGTCGCCGGGACGACCGAGGTCCGCTCCGCCTCCTGAGGCAGCGCGTTCCGAGGGAGCGCGTTCCGAGGGAGCGCGCCCCTGAGGGGCCCGCGTCCTGAGGGGCCACGTCCTGAGAGGGCGTGTCCTGATGTGCGGCCTTCCGACCCACCACCCCTGAACCACTTTCCGGAAACCCTCAGGTCGAGGCCCGGGCGCCAACCGGCCTCCGGGCCTTTGCCGTTGGGCCCTCGGCGGTCGGGGCCACCGCGGTCGGGGCTGCTGTCCTCGGGCCCCGGCAGGGCGGTGGCGAGGGAGGCGGCGGGGGAGGCGGAAGAGCCGGCCAGGGACGCCCGCGCCCCCGCCCCCCGCCGTCCCCCGTCGGGGTCAGGCCCGGGGCGGGTCCACCGCGAAGAGCTGCTCCTCGACGTGGTCCAGGGCGACGCGCAGGGCGCCCATCGCCACGACCTCCGAGCCGAGGGCCGCCAGCGCGACCTCGGGGGCGCGCAACGTGAACTGGGAGAGGCGTTCGCGAAGGGGGTCGAGGACGCCGTCGAGGCCGGCCGCCCAGCCGCCGATGACCACGAGCTGCGGGTCGATGGCGAGGACGAGCGCGGCGACGCCCTGGACGAGGCGGGTGAGGAAGCGGTCCATGGCGACCTTCGCGACCTCGTCGCCCTCCCGGGCCAGCCGCAGGACGCGGGCGACGGCGGCCTCGTCCAGCGGGTTGAGCGGCTTGCCGGTGGTGGACAGCAGGCGCTCGGGGGTGACCTCCTGGCCGAGCAGGTGCAGGGCGCCGATCTCGCCGGCCGCGCCGCCGTAGCCGCGGTGCAGTTTGCCGTTGATGAGGGAGCCGGCGCCCGGGCTGAGTCCGGCCATCACGAAGACGACGTCGTCGGCGCCGAGCGCCGAGCCCTGCCAGTGTTCGGCGATGGCGGCGAGGTTGGCGTCGTTCTCGATCATGACCGGGCAGCGGAAGGAGCGCCGCAGCCGGGCGCCGAGGTCGAGGCCGGTCCAGCCGGGCATCGCGGTGCCGAGCCGGATGGTGCCCTCGCGGTCGACGATGCCGGGGGTGCCGATGCCGACGGCCCAGAGGTTGTCGCGGGAGATCCCCGCCTTGCGCAGCACCTCGGCGACGGCGGTCCGGACGGCGGTGAGCCGGTCCTCGGCCTCCAGGGTCTCGTCGACCGGTTTGAAGTGACTGCCCACCACGTCGCCGGTGAGGTCGGCGAGGATGACGCGGATGTCGTGCACGCCGATCTCGATGCCGAGGATGTGCCCGGCCTCGGCGCGGAAGCGGAACCAGCGGGCCGGGCGGCCGCGGCGGCCGGTGCCCGGCTGGCCGTCCTCCTTCGGCTGTTCGACCTCGGCGACCAGTCCGGTCTCGACCAGACCCTCGATCACGCCCTCGACCGTCGGGCGGGAGAGCCCGGTCTCGCCGACGAGCTGAGTGAGGGTCACGGAGTGGCCGTTCCGCAGCGCCCGGAGCGTGACCGCCGCGTTGATCCGCCGCAGCAGCGAGGAGTCTCCTCCGGTGAGCCGATCCGCCAATGCGATGCCCTTCGCCGTTCGCGCGACTGCCCTGGCGCGCGGTGTCGAGTGCGCGGTGCCCACCGAGTGGCCCGCGGGGGTGCGTCCCCGGAACGCGGCACGGCGGCAGGGGGCCGCCTGCGCGAGGGCCGGAGGACAAGCGGAGCCTACCCGGGGACCGGCCCGGGCGGCGAGAATCCTTGCAGCTCACCCATGCTTCGGTATCGAAATGGTACGGATCGGGTGGCGGTGCGTGACCCGGACTTCACCGCTCGGCCACGAGCGGCCCGCGCCCGGGCCGTCGGGACCGCACGGACCAGCGGGAACGCGTCGACAGCAGTGAGCCGAGGCTGCGCCGGGAGCCGGCCGACAGGGCGCTGAGCACGGAACAGACCGAGCCGGCCGAGCCGACGGAGAGCAGGCTGCCGACCGAGAGCACGGAGCCGGCCGAGCCGATCGACAGCACCGACCCGACCGATCCGACGGAGAGGACGGACCCGACGGAGCCGATCGACAGCACCGAGGCGATCGAGCCGATGGACCGGAGGGAGCCGATCGAGCCGCGGGCGGACCGGGCGGACCGGGCGAGACGTGCGGGAGCGGTCATGGTCCTTGATCGTAGCTGCGGTGCCCCGACGGCCGCGGTGCCCGGGCGGCTGTCCTGCCGCGCCCCCGTCCGCTGGCCCGCCAAGTTCCCTCCCGCGGTCTCGGCCCCCCGTGGCCGCCGCCTCAGTCCACCCGGGCCACGAACAGCCGCTGTCCCAGCAGCTCCATCGGGTGCCCGTCCTCCGGCAGCGTGCGGACGGTCGGGCAGCCGGCCGCCGTGAGGGCGGCCTGCCAGTGTCCGGACGGGTGGGCGGAGGGGTGCCGCCGGGTGCGGCCGGTGATCAGCAGGTCGAGCTGTTCGGCGGTGGGGGCGGTGAGCAGCAGCCGGCCGCCGGGGGAGAGCAGCGGGACGAGTGCCGCGGCCTCCTCGTCCGGTTGCCGGGTCGCGGTGGCGACGACGAGGTCGTAGCGCCCGCCGTCGGGGGTGGTGTGGTGGTCGGCGCTCGGGCGGGGGCGGGCGGCGAGGGCCCGGGCGACCGTGGTGTCGACACCGTCGAGGTCGAGTTCGAGGACGCGCAGTGGCGCCGGTCCGTCGTGGGCGTCGGCGGTGGCGCGCACCAGGGTGGCGAGGGCGGTGCCGAGGTAGCCGCGGGCGGTGGACCAGCGGACCGGTGCGGAGGCGGGGTGGGGTGCCGCTTCGCCGGTGATCAGGCGGGGCAGCCGCAGGGCGCCGCGGCGGACGCGGTCGAGGGGGGCGGCGGGGCCGAGTCCGTCGGCCCAGGCCTCGACGACGGGTTGCCAGGATTCGCGGACCTCGGCGGCGACGAGGGCGGGTCCGCCGTGGAAGAGCGGCCCTTGGGCGCCGCCGTCGTGACGGGTGATCAGGCCGTTCCGGGCGAGCGCGTCGAGCCAGCGGGTGACGCGGGGGCGCTGGGCGGGGGCGACCATGGCCGTGGCCTGCACCTCGGCCTCGGAGTACCCGCGTCCGGGGTCGGTGAGGACGCCGCTCTGCTGGAGGGTGAGCAGCAGGGAGAGGAGCACGGCGCGGTCTAGGCGGGCGCCGAAGTCGCGGACCTGTTCGGCGGTGATGCCGATGCTGTGCTTCCAGGCGGCGGCGGTGGCGGCTTCGGTGGCGGCGCGCAGGCGGCGGTCGGCGGCTTCGGCGTTGCTGTCGGGGGCGCGGACGTGGGCGAGGACGGCGCCGAGGGCGTCGACGGCGGCGTACACGTCCTCCTGGCGGGGTTCGGGGCCGATGTGCAGGACGAGCCGGAGCGCGCTGAGGTCGTGGCCGGCGGGGTCGTGGCCGGTGCGGTCCTGGGCGCCGGGCTCCGCGCCGCCACCGCCGGCGGCGGCGGCGTTGGCGTCGGCGCCGGTCGGTCGGCTGAGGCGCCAGAGCAGGGCGGAGGGCAGGCTGAGGTGGGTGGTGCGGTGGGCGGCGACGGCGGCGAGCTGTTCCTCGGGCGGCTGCTCGGGGTCGCCGCAGTGGACGGTGCCGCCGGCCAGCAGGGTGGCGAGGGAGAGGTCGACGGCGAGGTCGGTGACGGGGTGGAGGACGGTGTGCCGGATGGGCGGCGGGCCGAGGACGCCGGCCCAGTACCGCAGTCGCTGCTCGGCGGCGCGGGCGGCGGAGGGGGCGAGTGCCGCGTGTTCGGCGACGCGTTCGGCGAGGGCCCGCGGGAGGCCGCCCGGCGGGGAGACGCCGAGTAGCAGGCCGATGCCGCTGATCGCGCGCCCGTCGGCGACGACGGCGGGCCGGTCGCCGAGTTCGCGCAGCGCGCTGACCAGGGCAGGAGTCGTGGGCACGGTGATCACTCCGGGGTGCGGGGGAGAAACCGCACTACTGAACCATGTGGCCGGGCCGGGGGATGCCGCGTACGAGTCAAGCTTCCGTAATGATTTTCATATCGGCCAGCCAAGGGTCGGGGTGAAGCCGGAGCGAATCCGTCGGAACTTCGCATTCCGGGAGTCCGGGCCTTGGATTCGGAAGTCCGGAGTTCCGCGTTCCGGAACTCCGGCGCGATCCCTTGACAGCCGGTCCGGAGGCTGGATTACTGGGCCCGAGTATGCCTGACCGAACGATCGGTAGGCCGCTCCGGATCGGCCGACCAGCGAAGGAGCGATGATGACCGGCACCGCACCCGTCCCGCGCCGACACCTCGGGGAGCCGATCCCGCCCGGACTCCTGGACGCCGGTGAGCGGATGGGCCCGGAGGAGCTGCGCGCCCACCAGCTCACCCGGTTGCGGGCCACTCTGCGGCACGCCTACGACAACGTCGAGCTCTACCGCCGCAAGTTCGACGCGGCCGGCGTCCACCCCGAGGACTGCCGCAGCCTGGCGGACCTCGCCCGCTTCCCCTTCACCACCAAGGCCGACCTGCGCGAGGGCTACCCCTTCGGCATGTTCGCCGTCCCGATGGACCGGGTCCGCCGGATCCACGCCTCCAGTGGCACCACCGGCCTGCCGACCGTGGTCGGCTACACCGAGAACGACCTCTCCATGTGGGCCGACGTGGTCGCCCGCTCGATCCGCGCGGCCGGCGGCCGGGCCGGCCACAAGGTCCACATCGCCTACGGCTACGGGCTGTTCACCGGCGGCCTCGGCGCGCACTACGGTGCCGAGCGGGCCGGCTGCACCGTCATCCCGGCCTCTGGGGGCATGACGGCCCGACAGGTGCAGCTGATCCGTGACTTCGAGCCCGAGATCATCATGGTCACCCCGTCCTACCTGCTCACCCTGCTCGACGAGTTCGAGAAGCAGGGCATCGACCCCCGCAGCACCTCGCTCAAGGTGGGCATCTTCGGTGCCGAGCCGTGGACGGAGGAGATGCGGCGCGAGATCGAGGAGCGGCTCGACCTGCACGCCGTGGACATCTACGGCCTCTCCGAGGTGGTCGGCCCGGGCATCGCGCAGGAGTGCGTGGAGACCAAGGACGGACTGCACATCTGGGAGGACCACTTCTACCCGGAGGTCGTCGACCCGTTCACCGACGAGGTGCTGCCCGAGGGCGAGGGCGGTGAGCTGGTCTTCACCTCGCTCACCAAGGAGGCGCTGCCGATCGTCCGCTACCGCACCCGCGACCTCAGCCGGCTGCTGCCGGGCACCGCGCGCCCGGCCTTCCGGCGGATGGAGAAGGTCACCGGGCGCAGCGACGACATGATCATCCTGCGCGGGGTGAACGTCTTCCCGACCCAGATCGAGGAGATCCTGCTGCGCACCCCGGGTGTCGCACCGCACTTCCAGCTGCGGCTCACCCGGGAGGGGCGGCTGGACCGGATGACCGTCCGGGTCGAGGCCCGGCCGGACGCGCCGGCCGAGCAGCGGGACGCGGCTCGGGAGGCGATCGTCCGCGCGGTGAAGGACGGGGTCGGTGTCACGGTCGCGGTCGAGGTGGTCGACCCGTACACGCTGGAGCGCTCGGTCGGGAAGATCAAGCGGGTGATGGACCAGCGGGGCTGAACCTCCGGGGGTCGAGACCGGAGTCGAGCCCGGGCCCGGGTCGAGGACGTGGGCCGGGCCGCCCTGAGGAGGTCGGAGGCGCGCGGCTGTCCGGGGGGTGATGCCGCGCGCCTCCGACGTCTACAGAAATGTAGACGTTCGGCCGGGGGTGCGTCCAGCCGCCACTCCTGCTACCCCTTTCGGCCCACCGGAATCGTGGGCGCGGCACATGCTTCCCAGACTCGGAGAGGAGAAGGGGGTGGACCCAACCGGAGAGGCACCTTCATGAGCATCGGGTTTCGCCGCGTCCTCGCGGTCGCCGCAGTGGTTTCCGTCGGCCTGGGCGTGGCATCCTGCGGCAGCGCCAAGCAGTCCTCCTCTGGCTCTGGCGGCTCGTCGGGCAGTGCGGCCGCCGGGAGCGGCAGCGCCTCCGTGGGGGCCGTCCGGATCGGTCTGCTGCTGCCGGAGACCAAGACCACCCGCTACGAGCAGTTCGACCGCCCGCTGATCGAGCAGAAGATCAAGGAGCTGGCGCCGGACGCGCAGATCGACTACTACAACGCCAACCAGGACGCGACGACCCAGCAGACCCAGGTCGACACCGCCCTCACCAAGGGCGACAAGGTGCTGATCCTCGACCCGGTCGACTCCAAGTCGATCCAGTCCTCGGTGCAGAAGGCCCACGACGCGGGCGTCAAGGTGATCGCCTACGACCGCCTGGCCCAGGGCCCGGTCGACACGTACGTCTCCTTCGACAACCAGAAGGTCGGCCAGTTGCAGGGCCAGGCGCTGGTCGCGGCGGTCGGCAACAAGGCCAACGCGGGCCAGATCATCATGATCAACGGGTCGCCCACCGACCCCAACGCGGCCGACTTCAAGGCCGGCGCGCACAGCGCCATCGACGGCAAGCTGAAGATCGGCAAGGAGTACGACACCCCGCAGTGGGACCCGAACCTGGCGAACCAGGAGGCCGCGGCGGGCATCACCGCGATCGGCCCGGCCAACGTGGTCGGCATCTACTCCGCCAACGACGGCATGGCCGCCGGTATCGCCACCGCGCAGAAGGCGGCCGGGATCAACACCCCGCTCACCGGTCAGGACGCCCAGCTCGACGCCATCCAGCGGATCGTGGCCGGCACCCAGACCATGACGATCTACAAGCCGTTCAAGCCGGAGGCCGACGCGGCCGCCGAGATGGCCGTCGCCCTGGCCGCCGGTCAGACCCCGGCGCCCAGCCTGGTGCCCACGACGGCGACCAACGGCAGCAACAACAAGACGCTGGCCAACCTGATCACCCCGATCGTCGTCAACAAGGACAACATCAAGACCACCGTGGTCCAGGACGGCCTCTACACCGTCGCCCAGATCTGCACGCCGGACTACGCCGCCGCCTGCCAGGCCGCCGGCCTCCAGTAGCCGCCGTCCCCCCTCGAAACCCGAACAGGCCCCGCCTCCACGACGGAGGCGGGGCAAGGGAGTTGGTCACTGTGGCAGGTGAGACCGTACTGGCCCTGCGCGGGGTCTCCAAACGGTTCGGCGCCGTCCAGGCGCTCACCGACATCGAACTGGAGGTGCACGCCGGCGAGGTGGTGGCCCTGGTCGGCGACAACGGCGCCGGCAAGTCCACCCTGGTCAAGGCGATCGCCGGCGTGCACCAGCCCGACGAGGGCGTCATCGAGTGGCAGGGGAAGCCGGTGTCCATCCACCGGCCGCAGGACGCCCAGCAGTTGGGCATCGCGACGGTCTACCAGGACCTCGCGCTCTGCGACAACCTCGACGTGGTCGGGAACCTCTTCCTCGGCCGCGAGATCCGGCGCTTCACCATCCTCGACGAGGTCGCGATGGAGAAGCGCTCCCGGACGCTGCTGGACACCCTCTCCATCCGCATCCCCAGCGTGCGGATCCCGGTCGCCTCGCTCTCCGGCGGTCAGCGCCAGGTGGTGGCGATCGCCCGCGCGCTGATCGGCTCGCCCAAGGTCGTGATGCTGGACGAACCCACCGCCGCCCTCGGCGTCGAGCAGACCGCCCAGGTGCTCGACCTGGTCGAGCGGCTGCGTGAGCAGGACCACGGCGTGATCCTGATCAGCCACAACATGGCGGACGTGATGGCCGTCGCGGACACCGTCGCGGTGCTGCGTCTCGGCCGCAACAACGGCGTCTTCGACAAGCACTACACCAACCAGGAAGAGATCATCTCGGCCATCACCGGCGCCACGGACAACGCCGTGACCCGTCGCAAGGCCCGTGGCCAGGAGGGTTCCGAGTGAGCGAGAACTATCCCGGGGGCACCCCGGGCGGCGAGCCCGAACACCGCCACACCCCGCTGCCCGAGGACAGCATGCCCACCGGCGGCGTCAACGCCCCCGAGCCGGTCGCCCCCGGGGCGACCCCCGTGGTCGACCCGCGGCTGATCGTGCGCCAGCAGGGCGTCAAGGGCTACGTCGGGGAGTTCCGGCGGCGCCTGCGCAGCGGTGAACTCGGCTCGCTGCCGGTCGTGCTGGCGCTGATCGTGATCTGGGCCGTGTTCGGCAGCCTGAACAGCAGCTTCCTGTCCGCCCAGAACCTCTCCAACCTGTCCCAGCAGATCGTCGGCACCGGCATGATCGCGATCGGCGTGGTCTTCGTGCTGCTGCTCGGCGAGATCGACCTCTCGGTCGGCTCCGTCAGCGGTCTGTGTGCCGCGATCTACGCCGTCCTGAGCGTCTCGGACGGCGTCAACCAGTACCTCGCGCTGATCACCGCCCTCGTCGGCGGCGCGGTGGTCGGCTGCATCCAGGGCGTCTTCTTCGCCAAGGTCGGCGTCCCGGCCTTCGTGGTCACCCTCGCCGGTAACCTCGGCTGGAACGGTCTGATGCTGCAGATCCTCGGCAGCACCGGCACCGTCAACCTCCCCGGCACGGACATCGTCTCCCGGCTCTACAGCACCATCTACGGCCAGCAGGCCGCGGCGTACGGGGCGGCGCTCGTCGGCGTCCTGCTGTTCGTCTTCTCCCAGTTGCTCGACACCCGCCGGCGGCAGGCCGCGGGCGTCCCGTCCCGGCCGATGACCGACATCGTGCTGCGGACCGTCCTGCTGGCCATCGTGGCGTTCCTCGCCGCCTACACGCTCAACCAGTACAAGGGGCTGCCGCTCGCGCTGCTGATCTTCCTGATCTTCATCGTGGTGCTGGACTTCGTGCTGCGCCGCACCACCTACGGCCGGCAGGTCTTCGCGCTCGGCGGCAACATCGAGGGCGCCCGGCGTGCGGGCATCAACGTGGCCTGGATCCGGATCACCGTCTTCACCATCTGCTCCACCATGGCGGCGGTCGGCGGCCTCTTCCTGGCCGCGCAGATCCAGTCCGCCAGCCAGACCTCCGGCGGCGGCAACCTGCTGATGAACGCCATCGCGGCGGCCGTCATCGGCGGCACCAGCCTCTTCGGCGGGCGCGGCAAGACCTGGTCGGCGCTGCTCGGTGCGCTGGTGATCGGCTCGATCCAGTCCGGGATGAACATCCAGGGCCTGAGCAACGCCATCCAGTTCATGATCACCGGTGCGGTGCTGCTGGCCGCCGTCGTGGTCGACTCCCTGGCCCGCCGCACCCAGAAGGCGGCCGGTCGCGCCTGAGCCCACCCCGTCTGGCCCTATGCTGCGGGACATGCCGAGTGAGCTGCGCACTCTTCAGCCGGCCGAGGACCTCGCCTTCATCCGGCGTGTGACCGAGCTGAAGCCCGTCCCCTTCGTGTCCGAGATCAGCCTGCACATGGCCGAGGACGCCATCGCCCTCTGGGAGACCACCGAGCGGGCGCGCGGGCGGGCCGGACTTCCGCCGCCGTTCTGGGCCTTCGCCTGGGCGGGCGGGGTGGCCGTCAGCCGCTACGTGCTGGACCACCCCGACCTGGTGGCGGGCCGCACGGTGCTGGACGTCGCCGCCGGTTCCGGACTGGTCGGGGTCGCCGCCGCGCTGCGCGGCGCGGCCTCGGTGCGTGCCGCCGAGATCGACGCCTACGCGGTGGCCGCGATCGGCCTCAACGCCGAGGCCAACGGGGTGCGGGTGGAGGGCGCCTTGGTGGACCTGGTGGACGGGGACGGCGCCCCGGCCGAGGTGGTGCTCGCGGGCGACGTCTTCTACGAGCGGGCCATGGCCGCCCGCTTCCTGCCGTTCCTGGAACGGGCGGCGGCCCGCGGCGCGACCGTCATCGTCGGCGACCCGGGCCGTGCCTACCTGCCGCGGGAGCGGTTCACGGCGGTCGCGGCCTACCAGGTGCCGGTGGTCGCCGACCTGGAGGACACAGCCGTCAAGACCACCACGGTGTGGCGGCTCGGCTGACGGGCGTTCGATCCGCCGGGGCGTCCGACCTGTCGGCGCGTTCGACCCGCGCCGCAGCGGTGGGGTTTCGGTGCGGGTGCGGTGCCCGGGCGCGTCCTGACCGCAGCCCTGGCCGGGGGCGCCCTGGCGACGGTCGCCAAGGTCGCCACCGCCCAGCCCGCGGCGGCCGCCTCGATCACCGTTGACCTCAACAAGATGCGCCAGCAGGTCCAGGACCTCCGTCAGAAGGCCAACCGTCTGGACCACGAGGGCGAGCGGGACGCGGCGTGCAAGGCCCGCGCCCAGGCCGACCAGCTGCAGCGCCGGATCGACCAGATCGAGAAGTCCGAGCGGGAGGCCGGCCGTCACTTCTGAGGGTCGCCGTGTTCCCGCTGCGCTTTCGCCGCCGCCCGCTCCGCCCGCTTGACGGGCCGGGGCGGGCGGCGCCCCCGTTAGCCGAGAGGGCCGTACTGGTGCGGGCCGTCCCGGGAGTGGAAATCCCTGTGGCGGAAACAGGC
>NZ_JBHWCL010000049.1:0-56251 GCF_042735125.1 Kitasatospora sp. NPDC059599
GCCGTACGTCTGCGCACGGGCCCGTGCGGCCGCCCGTGCGGCGGCCTGCGTGGCAGCCCGGTGTGGCGGCGGCCACGCGCGCTGCTCGTCGGGCGCGGCCCGGGTGCCTGCCAAGCTGGGGCGCATGACCAGTCGAAAGAACCCGCTCGTCGTCGTGGCCGTGCTGATCCTGGTGGTCCTGGCCGGGGTCGGGTACCTCCTCGCGAACGGGGGGAGCGGCCACCCCAAGGCCGCCGCGAGCCCCTCGGCGGCCACCCGCGCGGGTTCCCCGGCCCCCAAGTCCTCGGCCCCCAAGCCGTCCCCGCCGGCCGGCGGCGCCCCCTCCGCGGCCGGTAGCTGGGTCCCCGCCGATCCCGCGCTGGCCGACGTCTGCCGCACCAAGCTCCCCAGCCAGGCCCAGGACACCCTCGGCCTGATCGCCAAGGGCGGGCCGTACCCCTACAACCGTGACGGCATCGTCTTCGAGAACCGCGAGAGCCGGCTGCCGAAGAAGGCCGACGGCTACTACCACGAGTTCACCGTGGTCACCCCGGGCTCCGGCGACCGCGGCACCCGCCGCGTGGTCACCGGCACCTCCGGCGAGCAGTACTGGTCCGCGGACCACTACGCGACCTTCCAGGAGATCGACCCCCGCTGCTGAGCCCCGCACCGGCGCCGGGCCGCCGTGAGCCTGCGCGGCGTCACCTCGCCCGGCGCCAGGTGACCCGGGCGTGCGGGCCGTGCGGGCCGGTGGTGACCAGGGCGGTCAGTTCGTGCAGCACCGGGGCCGGGTCGCGGCGGAGCTGGACCGGGGTGGTGCGGACCACCGGGAGGCCGGCGGTGGTGAGCCGGTTGGCGCGGGTCAGGCCGCGTTCGTGGTCGGCCGGGCGCAGGTGCCAGGCGCGGGAGTCGATCTCCAGGGCCACGCAGGCGTGCGGCCAGTAGGCGTCCGGGACGGCGAGGAAGCGTCCGTCCAGGAAGAGCACCGGGTTCCACAGCGGTTCGGGCAGGCCCGCGTGCGCCAGCAGTTCGCGGGCCTCGCCCTCGACCACCGAGCGCACCCCGGCGGTCAGGTCCTCGACCACCCGGGCCACGTGCGGCAGCCCGAGCGCGCCCGGTCTGGTCAGCAACTGGTCCAGCAGTTCGCCGAGTTCGCAGTGCCGCCGCTGGACGGCCTCCGCGCACAGCGCCCGGAACCGGCGCTGCCCGGTCTCCTTCGGCGCGAGGTCCGCCAGCGCCCGCGCGACCGTGGTGCTCCACAGCCCGTCGTCCCGTTCGAAGCCGCCGGGCATCGCCCCGCCGGCCCGGAAGATCCGGACGAACTCCCGGTCGCAGACGCGTCGTTGGCGGGGGATCAGTACGTCGACCGCGCCGATGTCGGCCGGGTGCCCGGCGCTCGGCAGCCCGGCGTCGGCCAGCACCGCGAAGCCGGTCAGCAGCACCTCCCCGGCCTGTGGCTCGGTCCCCTTCGGCGCCGCGTAGGCCAGGGCGGCCCGCAGCCGCTGATGGATCGTCAACCTGCCGCTCTGCAGGCAGATCACCCGGGGCAGGACCTGCTGCCAGGGTCCACCCGGCCGCAGCCGGTGGGCGATGGTGCCGGAGGGCACCCCGAGCCGGCGCAGCTGCGCCCGGGTGGCGATGTGCTGCTGGTCGGCGCCGAGCAGGGCGACCGGGTCGAGCGGGTTCGCGCGGGTCATGCCAGGGTGTTTCCCGCCCGGATCGGGGGTATGCGAAACATCCCCCGTCGGTGGCGTCCCGGCAAACGTGTTGACGAAGGGGCGGTCGAGCGGCTGAGCTGGCCCCATATGACGACCCCACACACGGGCCCCGCGTTCGACGCGCTCGTCGGCCTCTCCGTCGGTGACGCCCTCGGCGCCCAGTTCTTCGTCCCCGGTACCGCCCGCGCCCACCTCGCCGCCCGCACCGACCCGCCCGGCCCGTGGCCGTGGACCGACGACACCGAGATGGCCTGCTCGGTGTACGCCGCCCACGCCGAGCGCGGCGCGATCGACACCTTCGACCTCACCCACGCCTTCGCCCGCCGCCACGACTTCGACCGCGGCTACGGCCCGGCCGCCAACCGGATGCTGCGGCTGGTCCGCGAGGGCGGCGACGCCCGGACGCTGGCGGCCGAACTCTTCGACGGCCAGGGTTCGTACGGCAACGGCGCCGCGATGCGGGTCGCCCCGCTGGGAGCCGCGTACGCCGGGGACCTCGACGAAGCGGTGCGGCAGGCCGCGCGCACCGCGGTCATCACGCACACCCACCCGCAGGCCGTCGACGGGGCCGTTGCCGTCGCGGTCGCGGCGGCCCTGGCGGTCCGGGCCCGGACCGAGAGCACGACGCAGGAGTCCTTCCTGGGAGCCGTCGCCCACCACACCCCGCCGGGCGCCGTGCGCGACGGCCTGATCGAGGCGATCGGCCTGCTCGGCGAGCCGGACCTCCGGGTCGTCGCGAAGGTGCTCGGCAACGGCAGCCGGACCTCCGCCGCCGACACCGTCCCGTACGCCCTGTGGTGCGCCGCCCGACGGCTCGCCGACTATCCGGCCGCCGTGTGGGAAGCCGTCGCGGCCGGCGGCGACATGGACACCGTGGCCGCGATCACCGGGGGAGTGGTCGCCGCGCGCACCGGCACCGCGGGTGTCCCGGAGGGCTGGCTGGCCGCCCGGGAGCCGCTCCCCGGCTGGGCGTTCCCGGCGCCCGGATCCGTCACCGGCGGCCGGGGGCGTACGGACATGCTGGTTCCGCGGCCGCACCCCGTCCCCGACGTGCAGTGGACCGACGAACAGTGGCAGCGCATCCGGGCCGGGCGGCACACGGACGTGCTGGACCACCGTTGGGCGGTGCACACCCACGAGGGTTCGGTCAGGATCTGCCGGCCCGGGGACGGCCACCCGGTCTGGGAGGTGGCGGTCACCCGGGTCCGCGGTGGCTGGCGTCCGACGTCGGCGGTCGTCGAGTCGAGCCACCACCGCTGGTCGGTGCCGCCCGGGGACCCCCACGGCACGGCCGTCCTCACCTGGGTCCTGAGGAACGCCGCCACCGGCAGGTGGTCCCCGGTCAGGCCGTGATCATCAGCTGCCCGGCGCCGCCACCGCCCGGTCTAAGGCACTCCTGGTTGATCGCCGGATCCGGGGCGCTCGGCGAGGTGGCGGCGGCGATCCGCAGCTCGATGATGTCCCGGACGGCCGGCCACTCGGCGTCGAGGATCGAGTAGAACGCGGTCGAGCGCACCACCCCGTCCAGCCCGCGCGAGTGGGCCCGGCGCACGCCCTCGCCCGTCGCGCCGAGCCGCTCGATCGCGGCCCGCGAGCGCAGGTTGCGGGCGTCCGCGCGCAGCGAGATGCGCTGCACGCCCCAGGTCTCGAAGGCGTGGCGCAGCATCAGCAGCTTGGCCTCGGTGTTGATGCCGGTGCCCTGGGCGCGCGGCGAGAGCCAGGTGTTGCCGATCTCGGCGGCGTCCGGGACGGCCGTGGCGGGATCGCCGAACGGCACGCCGGGCACCGGCGGCCACACCATCGGGCCCTGCCAGTAGTCCAGTTCCAGGAACCGGGTGGAGCCCACCACCCGGCCGTCGGCGACGTTCACCGTCGCGAACGGCAGCGACCGTCCTGCGGCCTGGTCTGCGAGGGCGCGCGCGATGTAGTCGCGGGCCGCTTCCAGGCCGTGCGGGACGGGGGTGAAGGCGTAGGTCGTACGGTCCTCGGCGCCGGCCTCGGCGATGGCCTCGGCGTGGTGCGCGGCGAGTGGCTCCAGCCGCACGGTGCGGCCGGTGAGGATGACAGGTACGGGCACGGAACCTTCGGTCCTTCATCGGTCGGAGGGTGCCTCCCTCGCCGGGGTGCGGCTCGGGGTGCGGTGACGTTTTCGCCCCGGCCCGTGACCGTCCGCCGGGTAGCCGTGCGCGCCGGAGGATCCGGTCGGGCGGGGCGGGGGCGGCGGCCCGGAACGGGCGGCGCGGGTGCCGGAACGGACACGGGTCCTCGGACCGGTCCGGCGGGAAGAGCGAGGGGACAGTGTGCGTCCGCGAAATGGCCGAGAAGGAAACGAGAGCGCGAAGGGAAGCGGGCGGCCAGGTGAAGGCAAGATGCGTCGTGGGTGGCTGGCCGAGCACCGGACCGGGACGTGGCCGACGGCGTTACGGGACGACGTGACGACGACGCGACGATGCGAGGCAGCGAGAGGACGATACCCGCCAGAAGGCGGTGCGTCACTTCGCGGCACGCGAATGGCCGCGCGGGCTGCTACGGCGCCCTCCGGAACGGGCCTCCGCAGCCCCGTGACCAGGGATTCTCCGGTCCGGTGCGATCATGGTCCGGAGCGGTCGGACGCGCCCCCGAACGAGCCGTCCGGCGTGGCGGGAATTCCGGCGGCGCCCGGCACGCTGGAGAGGACGAGAAGCCGGTCGGACGACGAGCAGAGAACGGGGTTGGGTGCGCGGTGCGTGACTTCCAGGCGCTGTACGAGCTGGATCAGCAGGGCGTGGCCGCGGTGGCCGACGCCGCGGCGCAGTTGCGCGACACCGGCGCCGGGCTGGTGCTGCTGCAGCACTTCGAGGGCTTCATGGACGCCGGCGAGGCCGGCGGCCAGGTGGTGGCCCACCTGCTGGAGACGGGATCGCCGCAGGTGGTGGCCCGTTTCGACCACGACCGGCTGGTCGACTACCGGGCCCGCCGTCCGGCGATGGTCTTCGACCACGACCACTGGACGTCCTACGACCCGCCGGAGATCCTGCTCCAGCTCGTCCGCGACGCGGCCGGCGCGCCGTTCCTGCTGCTCAGCGGGCCCGAGCCGGACGTCGAGTGGGAGCGCTTCGCGGGCGCCGTCCGCGAGCTGGTGGAGCGCTTCGAGGTCCGGCTGTCGATCGACTTCCACGGCATCCCGATGGGCGTCCCGCACACCCGCCCGGTCGGCCTGACGCCGCACGGCAACCGGCTGGACCTCGCGCCGGGCTACCCGCAGTGGTTCGAGCAGGCCCAGGTGCCGGGCAGTGCGCAGGCGCTGCTGGAGTACCGCCTGGCCGAGGCCGGGCACGACGTCCTGGGCTTCGCCGTGCACGTCCCCCACTACGTGGCCCGCTCGGCCTACCCGGCGGCCGCCGTGCTGATCCTGGAGGCGGTGCAGTCCGCGACCGGGCTGGTGCTGCCGGGGACGGGCCTGCGCGAGCGGGTCGGCGAGGTCTACGCCGACATCGAGGAGCAGCTGACGCACGGGGACGGCGAGTTGCGCTCGGCGATCCGCGGCATGGAGGGCCAGTACGACGCGGTGGCGGGCTCCGAGGAGCGGGAGAGCCTGCTGGCCGAGCCGGTGGACCTGCCGTCGGCCGACGAACTGGGGCGGCGGTTCGAGCAGTTCCTCGCCGAGCACGAGCGCGGCGCGGAATAGCGGCACCGGCACCGGCGGAGCCCGCCGACGGGCCCGCCGACGGGGACCGGGATTCCCCTTGGGAGGATTTCGCGGAGGCGGGAGTCATCGGCCCCGTCCGGTCGTTGGAGCCGGAGGTGCCCGGGGGACGGGCTGCCGTGAGGAGCCGACCGTGAATGTTCGTACCCCCGGGGGGATGCCATGCCGAGGACCGCACGCCCGACCGTCGCCCTGACGGCCGGGCTGGCCGCGTTACTGCTGGCCGGATGCACCGGTGGAGGAGGTGCGGACAGCCAGGGGAAGGACTTCGCGGGCGCGGTGCCCGGCCGCGCGAAGGCCGGCGCGACCCCGTCGCCGACGCCCACCCCGCCACCCACCGGCCCGTACGTCGCGCTCGGCGACTCGTACACGGCCGGTATGCAGATCCCCCCGCAGACCGGTGAGCCGCGCGGCTGCTCCCGCTCGGGGGCCAACTACCCGTCCCTGGTGGCCAAGGGCCTCGGGGTGGCGTCCGGGCAGTTCCGGGACGTCAGCTGCACCGGCGCCACCACCGAGGACCTGACCGGGGCGCAGAACACCGGCAACGGCACCAACCCGGCCCAGCTGGACGCGCTGAGCGCGGACACCCGGCTGGTCACCCTCGGGATCGGTGGCAACGATGCCGGCTTCATGGACGTCGTCGTCGAGTGCGCCAAGGACAACCTGCTGGACGCGGTGAAGGGCGTGATCAAGCAGACCCGCGCCGCCTCGCCCTGCCGGGACCACTACTCCTCCGGCGACGGCACCGACGAGGTCCAGCGCAGGGTGGACACGGCGGGCGACCGGCTCGGCCGGGTCCTGGAGGACGTCAAGCGGCGCTCCCCGCAGGCCAGGGTGTACGTGATCGGGTACCCGACGCTGCTCCCGGCCGACCCGTCCGGCTGCCTGCCGGTGCTCGGCAAGACCGTGGCCGTCGCCGACCTGGGCTTCCTCGCGGAGAAGGAGAAGCAGCTCAACGCCATGCTCAAGCAGCACGCGGAGGCTGCCGGCGCGGTCTTCGTGGACACCGCCGGACCCTCGGTCGGGCACGACATGTGCGCGGGGGAGGGCGAGCGCTGGATCGAGCCGCCGGTCCCGGCGCGCGGCCTGGCCCCGATCCACCCCAACGCCAAGGGGCAGGAGGCGGAGGCCGGGATCGTCCTCAAGGCGCTCCGCGGCTGATCCACGGGCGGCCCGTGCGGCCCGGGCGCCCCGGTGTCCGGGGGCGGAACGACGCGGTCCGGGCCGGCCCGCACGGGGCGCCGGGGTGGGCGCGCGGAGCTGCGCCGTCCGGGTGAGGAGGATTCACCGGGACGGGCACCCGCGCGCCGCGCACCGTTCACGCCCCGGCCCGCGCTCCTTCGCGCGCGGCACCCCCCGCGTGTCGGGGGTGCGGCGTACCGTGAGCGGCATATGGATGACACCGCGCACAGCCTCGCCGCTCCGACCCCGTACGACCACACCGCCGAGGCCCGCTGGGTCCCCGAACCCGACAAGCGCCCGGGCCGGACGGCCTTCCAGCGCGACCGTGCCCGGGTGCTGCACTCGGCGGCGCTGCGCCGGCTGGCCGGCACCACCCAGGTGGTCGCCCCGATGCGCAGCGACTTCCCGCGCACCCGGCTCACCCACTCCCTCGAATGCGCCCAGGTCGGGCGGGAGTTGGGCGCGGCCCTGGGCTGCGACCCGGACCTGGTGGAGACCGCCTGCCTGGCCCACGACATCGGCCACCCGCCCTTCGGCCACACCGGCGAGGAAGCCCTCGACCAGGCCGCCGAGGAGTGCGGCGGCTTCGAGGGCAACGCCCAGTCGCTGCGCATCCTGACCAGGCTCGAACCCAAGCGCTTCGCCCCCAAGGAGGAGCCGTCGACCCGGCTCGCCCCCTGGCCCGGCCGCAGCGTCGGCCTGAACCTGACCCGCGCCGCGCTCGACGCCGCCACCAAGTACCCGTGGAGCAGGGGCGCCCACCCCACTGACCCGGCCTCGCCCAAGTACGGCGTCTACGCCGACGACCTGCCGGTCTTCCGCTGGCTGCGGGCCGGCTCCCCGGCCGGGCGCAAGTGCTTCGAGGCGACGGTGATGGACTGGTCCGACGACGTGGCGTACTCCACCCACGACGTCGAGGACGGCCTCCAAGCCGGCCACATCGACCCGGCCGCGCTGCGCGCCCCGAGCGAGCGCGCCGAGCTCTTCCGGGTCGCCGAGCGGTACGCCGGCGACGCCGGGCCGGAGGAGCTGGCCGCCGCCCTGGACCGGCTGCTGGACCAGGAGTGGTGGCCCCGCTCGTACGACGGCACCGCGCGCGACCGCGCCGGGCTCAAGGACCTCACCAGCCAGCTGATCGGCCGCTTCTGCCTGGCCGCCGAGCAGGCCACCCGCGCCCGCTACGGTCCCGGCCGGCTCACCCGCCACGGCGCCGAACTGGTGGTGCCGCGCGACGTCCGGCTGGAGTGCGCGGTGCTCAAGGCGGTCGCCGTCCGCTTCGTCATGCAGCGGGACGAGCAGGCCCAGCTGCGGGCCCGCCAGCGGATCGTGATCGCCGAGCTGGCGGACGTGCTCACCCGGCGCGCCCCGGAGGGCCTGGACCCGGTGTTCGCCGCCATGTACCGCGAGGCCGAGGACGACGGCGCGGCCCTGCGCACGGTCATCGACCAGATCGCCACTCTGACCGACGCCTCGGCACTGGCCCTGCACGCCAAGCTCGTCGGCGCCGCCCGGGCGTGAGGGCGGGCCGGGGGAGGCGGCCGCCCCCCCGCGGCGGCCCCGCCCGCTCCGGGCGGGGCCCCGGCGCAGCCGGAAAGCCCGGCGGTCCCAGTAGACTTCCGGGGTGGCCGGGCGGATCAGGGACGAAGACGTACAGGCGGTGCGCAGCGCACTGCCGATCGACGCGGTGGTCGGCGACTACGTACAGCTGACCAATGGTGGCGGCGGCGAGTACAAGGGCGTCTGCCCCTTCCACGACGAGAAGTCCGCCTCCTTCTACGTGAACCCCGCCAAGGGCGTCTTCCACTGCTTCGGCTGCCAGGAGAACGGCGACACCATCGCCTTCCTGATGAAGATCGAGCACTTCACCTTCGCCGAGGCCGTCGAGCGGATGGCCGCCCAGGCCGGCATCACCCTGCGCTACGAGGAGGGCGGCTACAGCCCCCGCCACCAGCAGGGCGAGCGCACCCGGCTGGTCGAGGCGCACAAGGTGGCCGCGGCCTACTACCAGGAGCAGCTGGCCTCGGCGGAGGCGGAGATCGGCCGTCGCTTCCTGGCCGAGCGCGGCTTCGACGAGGAGGCGGCCAAGGTCTTCGGCGTCGGCTACGCGCCGGCCGGCTGGGAGCACCTGGTCCGCTACCTGCGCGGCAAGGGCTTCACCGACAAGGAGATCCTGCTCGGCGGCCTGGCCTCGCAGGGCCAGCGCGGCGGCCTGATCGACCGCTTCCGGGGCCGGCTCGTCTGGCCGATCCGGGACATCGCCGGCGAGGTGGTCGGCTTCGGCGCCCGGCGCCTGCGCGAGGACGACAACGGCCCGAAGTACCTCAACACCCCCGAGACGCCGATCTACAAGAAGTCCCACGTGCTGTACGGCATCGACCTGGCGAAGAAGGAGATCGCCAAGTCGGGCCGCGCGGTGGTGGTCGAGGGCTACACCGACGTGATGGCCTGCCACCTGGCCGGGGTGACGTCGGCGGTGGCCACCTGCGGCACCGCCTTCGCCGAGGACCACATCAAGATCATCCGTCGGCTGCTGATGGACACCTCGCAGTACCGGGGCGAGACGGTCTTCACCTTCGACGGCGACGCGGCCGGCCAGAAGGCCGCGCTGCGCGCCTTCGAGGACGACCAGAAGTTCGCCGCCAAGACCTCCATCGCGGTCAGCCCGGGCGGCATGGACCCGTGCGAGCTGCGCCTGGCCCAGGGTGACGAGGCGGTCAAGCAGCTGATCGACAACCCGGTCCCGCTGTTCGAGTTCGCGCTGACCTCGGTGGTGGCCCGGCACCGGGTGGACACCCCGGAGGGGCGCTCGGCGGCGCTGGAGGAAGCGGCTCCGATCGTCGCCAAGATCAAGGACCGCTCGATCCAGCACGAGTACGCCGTCCGGCTGGCCGGCATGCTCGGCATCCTGGACGAGCCCTTCGTCGTCCGCCGGGTCTCCCAGCTGGCCCGCTGGGACCGCGAGCGCCAGCAGAACCCGCGCGGCGCGGCCCAGCGCCGCACCGAGCCGGCCCAGCCGGCGCGCCCCGCGCAGCCCGCGTTCCGGCTCAACCCGCGGGACCCGGCCCAGTTCGTCGAGCGCGAGCTGCTCAAGCTGGCGCTGCAGCACCCGGACCTGGTGAGCCCGGCCTTCGACCACTACGGCGAGGACGAGTTCCCGACCCCGCCGTACACCGCCGTCCGGCAGGCCATCGCCAAGGCCGGCGGCGCCGCGTACGGGGCGACCCTGCCGGACTTCACCAGCGCCGTGCGCGAGGCGTCCCCGGACGACCGGGTGCGCTCGATGGTCACCGAGCTGACCGTCGAGCCGGTGCGTTCGCGCCGCAAGGTGGACGCGATCTACGCGGGGGAGTTCCTGGTCAAGCTGCGCCTGCTGGCCGTCGACCGCCGGATCACCGAGGTCCGCGGCTACCTGCAGCGGCTCGGCCACCGGGCCGACGCCGAGCAGCAGCACGCGGTGCAGACCGAGCTGTGGCAGCTCCAGCAGTACGGCGACCAGCTGAAGAGCCGGGGCGCCGCGGCACTCTAGGCCCGGTCCGGCCAGGCGTTCGAGGGCGGGCCGGGCACGCGCTGCACAGAAAGTCGGCGCACGAGTCTCGGCCACGGAGTGTGGCGTACCGCACACTGGAGGGCGTCCCACCTCCGATCAGCGCGGGTCCGCCAGAGTCGCGCCCGCCCCGAGGGGATGCCCGTGGAGCAAGGCCTCGTCGCAGCGACCACCACCAGTACGAGAGCGAACCCCGCCGGCCGGGCCGGGGACCAGGAGCCGGACCACGGCCGGGCCGGGGCGGCACCCCCGGACGGCGCGCGGGTCCCCGCCCAGGGCCTGCCGGAGGGCCACCCCGAGAGCGCTGAGAGCCCGGAGAACCCCGAGAGCCCGGACGCTTCGGACTCCCCGGGGCCCGGGGCGGACGCCGGACCCGACGCGGATCCCGAGGGCGGTACCGGCAGCGACGCCGACGGCGACGGTGACACCGACACCGGCTTCGGCGCACCGGACGAACACCGCCTGCCGGCGGACCACGGCGGCCCGGCCGCCGACCTGCTGCGCCAGTACCTGCGCGAGATCGGCCGGATCCGCCTGCTCACCGCCGCCGAGGAGGTCGAGCTGGCCCGCCGGGTCGAGGCCGGCCTGTTCGCCGAGGAGCGGCTGAACGGCCACCCGCCGCCGCCCGACCCGCTGGTCGGCGAGCTGGACACCCTGGTGGTGCGGGGTCGGATCGCCAAGCGTCGGCTGATCGAGGCCAACCTGCGCCTGGTCGTCTCCGTCGCCAAGCGCTACGTCGGCCGCGGGCTGACCCTGCTGGACCTGGTCCAGGAGGGCAACCTGGGCCTGATCCGGGCGGTGGAGAAGTTCGACTACGCCCGCGGCTACAAGTTCTCCACCTACGCGACCTGGTGGATCCGCCAGTCGATGAGCCGGGCACTGGCCGACCAGGCCCGGACGATCCGGGTGCCGGTGCACGTGGTGGAGCTGATCAACCGGGTGGTCCGGGTCCAGCGGGGGCTGCTGCAGGAGCGCGGGCTGGAACCGACGGCCGCCGAGATCGCCGCGGTCCTGGAACTGACCGCGGAACGGGTGCGGGAACTGCTCCGGCTGGCCCAGGAGCCGATCTCGCTGCACACCCCGGTCGGCGAGGAGGACGACGTCGCGCTCGGCGACCTGATCGAGGACGCCGACGCCGCCTCGCCCGCCGAGTCCGCGACCTTCCTGCTGCTGCGCCAGCACCTCGACGCGGTGCTGGCCACCCTGGGCGAGCGCGAGCGCCAGGTCGTCCAGCTCCGCTACGGGCTGGACGACGGCCGCCCGCGCACGCTGGAGGAGATCGGCGCGGTGTTCGGCGTGACGCGGGAGCGGATCCGGCAGATCGAGTCGAAGACGCTGGTCAAGCTCCGCGACCACGCCTTCTCCGAACAGCTGCGCGGCTACCTCGACTAGGACCTAGGCCGGCGTCGGCGCTCCGGTCCCGGGTGCCGCCGCCGGCGCCGTGTCGGTCGGTGCCGGGGCCGCCGGGGCGGTCGCCGCGCCCGCTCCGGTGCCCGGCGGCGGCGAGGCGGGGCCGATCGGGATCGGGGTCGAGTCCACGACGGCGGCCAGGTCGAAGACCTCCGAGGTGCAGATGTCCCCGGCCGGCTGGTGCCCGCAGAGGTGGAAGCCGATCGTCGGGTCCGCCGCGTTCAGCATGTTCGAGTAGTTGTCGTAGCCGTAGTGGATGAGGCCCTGCTCGCTGTCGCCGGTGCTGTCGATGATCGTCGCGAAGTCGCCCGGCTCGCCCTCGGTGATCGCGGCCCAGGCGGCCTGGCACTTCTGGCTGTACCGGAGGTAGATGACCACCTTGCCGATGACGTCGGTGTGCAGGGTCCGCGCGTCCTTGCCGCACCCGGTGTTCTTGGGGTCCTTGTGGTCGCAGCCCATGGCCTGGCAGGTGGGGGTGGCGGGGACGGGCTTGGCGGTGGTGGCGGACGCGGCCGGGGAGACGGCCGGGGCGGCGGTCGGGGCCGGCTCGGCGACAGCCGTCGGCTGCCCGTCGTGCCGGGCGGCGCGCAGGCCCACCAGCACCAGCAGGACTGCCAGCAGGGTCGCGCCGGTGACCAGTGCCGCCGGGCGCCGCCACCAGGCGACGGGTCCGGGCCCGGGCGCCTGGCCGGTCACCAGGGCCTCCTCCGGTTCCCCGTCGGACGGCTCGTCCGGGGAGGACCCGTCGGCGGCCGGTCCTCCGGCGGCCGGTTCGTCGGCGGACGGCGCACCGGGGCCGTCGGGTGCCTCAGCGGCCTCGGCGGACGCGGACGGCTCGGCATGCTCGGCCGATTCCTCCGGCGCGGCCAGCGCCCGCTCCCACAGGGCCCGCAGCGCGGCCCCGTCGCAGTCCACCGCGCGGATCAGCGCGTCCAGCGCCTGCTCGGTGACGACCCGCTTGCCGTTCAGCCAGCGCTCCCAGGAGGCGCGGCTGTAGTGCGTGCGCGTGGCCAGCTCGGACAGCGAGAGGCCGGCGGCGTCCTTGATGGCACGGAGCTCCTCGGCCAGGTGTCTGGCGGGCTCGGACAGCTCCTCGGGCAGGTTCTTCCAGGCGGAACCCATGCGGCCTTCCAAAGGTGAGGGGCGGAGCGGTGGACGGGACGGCGGAACGGGCTCCGGCCCTGGCCGTTCGGGTGTCTCCGCGTCTCCAACCTCATCGGCCTGGCGTCTCAATCCCCAGGTCATGGCGCTGAGACGGACGGAAGTGTCTCACAAGCCCCCGTGACGCTCGAACAACCCCGGGGCTGTCGTGCAGAGTTCTCTGGTCGGAGCGGTCAGCCGTCCGGTGGTTTCGTTCGGATACCGGACGGTCACGTGCCGTTCGTCCGAAATCCGTCCCGGCTCCCCCACGGAGCCGGGGCAGCCTCGCGGGGGGAGGCTGCCCCGGTTCGTCCGGGACGTCCGACGGGAGGGCGCCCATTCGGCGCCCTCCCGTCGTGTCGTCGTCTCCGTCAGTGGTGGAAGCCCGACCGGATCGGCACCCCGAGGTCCTTGAGCGGGACGGGCTGGCGCCGCAGCTCGGGCAGCAGCCGGTTGAGGTCGGCCAGCAGCAGGTCGGCGAGGTCCCGGGAGAAGCCGTTGCGGCAGACCACCCGGAGCACCGCGAGGTCCTCCCGGTTCGCCGGGAAGCTGTACGCGGGCACCTGCCAGCCGCGTTCGCGCAGCCGCCGGGAGACGTCGAACACGTCGAACGTGGTGTTCTCGGCTGTGGTGAAGGCGAAGACGGGCAGTTCGTCGCCGTGGGTCAGCAGCCGGAACTCGTCGATCTTCCCGATCTCCGCGGACAGGTACGTGGCGACCTCGCGGCAGGCGCCCTGGACGGCTCGGAAGCCGTCCCGGCCGAGCCGCAGGAAGACGTAGTACTGCGCGATCACCTCGGCGCCGAGCCGGGAGAAGTTGAGCGCGAAGGTCGGCATCTCGCCGCCGAGGTAGTTGACCCGGAAGACCAGCTCCTCCGGCAGGGACTCCTTGTCGCGCCACAGGGCCCAGCCGACGCCCGGGTAGACCAGGCCGAACTTGTGCCCGGAGGTGTTGATCGAGGAGACCCGGGGAAGCCGGAAGTCCCACACCAGCTCCGGGTCCAGGAAGGGCGCCACCATGCCGCCGGAGGCGCCGTCCACGTGTACCGGGACGTCGGTGCCGGTGCGCTGCTGGAACTCGTCCAGGGCGGCGCAGATCTCCGCGACGGGCTCGTACGAGCCGTCGAAGGTGGAACCGAGGACGCCGACCACGCCGATGGTGTTCTCGTCGCACAGGGCGACCGCCTGCTCGGCGTCGAGGTGGTAGCGCTCGCCGTCCATCGGCGCGGTGCGTGCCTCGACCTCCCAGAAGGTGCAGAACTTCTCCCAGCACACCTGGACGTTGACGCCCATCACCAGGTTGGGCCGGGCCCCGGCGGCGTAGCGTTCGGCGTTGCGCCGCATCCAGCGGCGCTTGAGCGCCATGCCGGCCAGCATGCAGGCCTCGCTGGAGCCGGTGGTGGAGCAGCCGACCGCCCCGTCCGGGTCGGGGGCGTGCCAGAGGGCGGCGAGGATCGCCACGCAGCGCCGCTCCAGTTCGGCGGTCTGCGGGTACTCGTCCTTGTCGATCATGTTCTTGTCCAGG
Organism: Kitasatospora sp. NPDC059599; assembly: GCF_042735125.1. NCBI lineage: Bacteria > Bacillati > Actinomycetota > Actinomycetes > Kitasatosporales > Streptomycetaceae > Kitasatospora > Kitasatospora sp. NPDC059599. The sequence continues at coordinate 14,183 of NZ_JBHWCL010000049.1, forward strand.
CACTCGGTCATCAGCCGGGTGGCCTGCACCTCCATCGAGGTGGTGACGAAGGTCGCCAGGTTGAGCTTGGCGTTCCCGTCCAGCATCAGCTCGTCGTGGATCAGCTGGTAGGCCGTGTCGGCCGGGACGGGGCCCTCGGCGAGCCGGTGGAGCGGCGGCGCCAGCTCCATGGCGCCCAGTGGGTCCGCGGTGCCCACGAACGGATTGATGCTCAGCCGGCGGTCGTCGCCGGCTCCCTTGTGCAGCGCCATGGAACGTCCTTCGCCTCGGTGGCGGTGTCCCGTCCCACGCTGCCACCGGGTGCCGGGTGACGCATCTTCACCGGCCGCCGGCCGGGGCGGACCGGCCCGGCCGGTCCGCCGGCGGCAGGGCCGCTCAGGCCGCTTCGGGGTGGACCTGGTCGCGGGCCGCCCGGTACTGCTGGCGCACCGCCGAACCGATCGCCAGGTCGTGCTCCCCGTCCGGTTCCACCGTCTCGGCGTCCGGCAGCTCCCACTCCGGCGGCTCCGGGGTGCCCGCCAGCGCCCAGGCGGCCTGCCGGGCGGCCCCGCGGGCGGCGTGCGCGCCCGGTGGCGGCACCACGACCGGGACGCCGAACAGCATCGGGGCGATGTGCCGGACGGCGGGCAGCCGTCCGGCCGTACCGAGCAGGAACACCCGGTTCACCCCGACGCCCCGGGCGCGCAGCACGTCCAGGGCGTCCGCGATGTTGCACAGCATGCCCTCGACGGCGGCCCGGGCCAGGTGCTGAGGGGTCATCGCCTCGGCGCGCAGGCCGGTCAGGGTGCCGGCCGCGTGCGGCAGCGCGGGGGTGCGCTCGCCGTCCAGGTAGGGCAGCAGCACCAGCCCGTACGCGCCGGGGGAGGAGTGCAGGGCGAGGTCGCTCAGGCCCTCCAGGTCCCGGCCGAGCAGCGCGGCGGTGGAGAGCAGCACCTGGGCCGCGTTGAGGGTGGCGACCATCGGCAGGTGGCGGCCGCTTGCGTCGGCGAAGGAGGAGACCAGGCCGGAGGCGTCGACGACGGCCTCCTCGTGCACCGCGAAGATCGTCCCGGCGCTGCCGAGCGAGACCACCGCGTCGCCCGGGCGCAGGCCCAGGCCGAGCGCGGCGGCCATGTTGTCGCCGGTGCCGGCCGAGATCAGCAGGCCCTCGGGGGTGTGCCCGGCGGGCTCGGCGGGACCGAGGACGTGCGGCAGCTTGAGTTCGTGGCCGAGCGCCAGCTCGACCAGGTCCTGGCGGTACTCGCCGGTGATCGGCGACCAGTAGCCGGTGCCGGAGGCGTCGCCGCGGTCGGTGGTGCGGCGCTTGGGGTGGCCGAGGAGCTGCCAGACCAGCCAGTCGTGCGGCAGCAGCACCTCGGCGACCCGGCGGGCGTTGACGGGCTCGAACTCGGCCAGCCAGCGCAGCTTGGCGATGGTGTACGTCGGGGCGGGCACGGCGCCGATCGCGGCGGTCCAGCCGGCCGGGCCGCCGAGGGCGTCCAGCAGCTTGGCGGCGGCGCCGCTGGAGCGCGGGTCGTTCCACAGGATCGCCGGGCGGACCTGCACCCCGCCCGCGTCCAGGCCGATCATGCCGTGCTGCTGGGCGCTGACGCCGATGGCCCGGACGCCCTCCAGCAGGCCGCCGGCGGCGGCGTCGCCGAGCGAGTGCAGCCAGACCTGCGGGTCGGCCTCGCCGGGGCGCAGGTCCTGGTCCTCGGGGACGGGGTGGGGCGCCTTGCCGGAGCGCAGGACGGCGCCGGTTTCCGTGTCGCACGCGACGATCCGGGTGCGGTTGGTCGAGCTGTCTATCCCCGCGACGATGGCCATGTCGAGATCATGCCTCAGCCCGGCCCGGGACGCGTCCGGGCCGGAGGAGCCGTTGCCGCTTCGCGACCCCGGGTTGGGGTGGGCTTTGCCCGGGCCCGTCCGCGGACCCCCTCCGGGGAGCCCGCGGACGGGTCCTTCGCCTCACCGCCCGGTCACGGGCGGAAGGTGCCCCAGCCGTCGTCCTCGGCCCGGGCCCGGTTGAAGTACGGCACCCGGTCGGTGACGGCGGTCGGCAGCCGGTCGCCGACCGCTCCCGCGGCCTTCCCGGCCACCGCGCCGGCCTGTTGCCGTGCCCGGTCGGCGGCGCCCTGCACCGTGGGGTTCTGGGCGATCTGCCGGGTGACCTTGGCGATCTGCTCGTAGCGTCGGCGCCCGGCCCGCGAGCCCAGCACGTAGCCGGCCGCGAAGCCCGCGGCCAACGACAGCTTCCACATGGTCGGATCCACCCTCTCCTGGCGGCCTTCTGCCGCAATGCCCTACCCGTCCGTCGGGACGGCGAACCGTCCGCGTCCCCAGCATCCCCGGGTGCGGCGGCGGGCGCGCGCGGGGCACGCCGGGCGGCAACCCCGGGGCAAGTGGGGAAAGCGATTGGCGGACCACCCCCCCGAGTGCGCTAATGTATGTCCCGCAGCGAGCGCCGCGGAGTCCGGGAAACCGGGGGCCGGGGCGGAAGCCGATCCCCCATAGCTCAATTGGCAGAGCAGCCGACTGTTAATCGGCAGGTTATTGGTTCGAGTCCAATTGGGGGAGCTCGGGACGAGGCCCTTCCGGGGCCGTCTTCCCGTCCGTGGTACGGAAGTTCGGTGCCGCGATCCCGCATAGCTCAATTGGCAGAGCAGCCGACTGTTAATCGGCAGGTTATTGGTTCGAGTCCAATTGCGGGAGCTGCCGGGTACGCCCGGTGACTGCTCAGAGCGAAGGCCCCCCGGTCGACCGGGGGGCCTTCGTGTTGCTGCCGGGGTGTCGCGCACGTCACGTCGTGACGCCTCCCCGGACGGCCCCGGAATCAGGTGGTCGCCTTCCGGTACAGGTCGGTCACCCGCTGGTCGAAGGTGACGCTGTACGAGGTGCCCGGGGTCTCTCCGCCCTCCTGGTAGCCGCCGATCACGCCGACCACGCCGCCCTTCTCGGTCACCCACGGGCTGCCGCTGGTGCCGTCGGTGTAGCCGCCGCAGTCGAAGCGCTCCTGGGTGGCGCTCTGCGAGCGGGTCCGGACCGAGCAGGTGATCGGTTCGTTGCTCAGGTTCGGGTAGCCGGTCACCGAGACGGGCAGTCCGAAGCCCTGCCCGGTGTCGATCGGGTTGCCGCCGACCGCGTCCTCGATCTGCCGGCCGTCGACCGTGCCGACCGTGACGAACGCCACGTCGTACTCCGGGTCGTCGTCGGCCGCCCAGCGAGGGTCGACGGTGACCGACTGCACCGGCCAAGTCCCGTACGGGGTCGACCCGTTGCGGTAGCCCGGGGTGAACACCAGGCCGTCCAGCAGGCCGATCCGGCGGCTTTGCACGCAGTGCGCCGCGGTCACCAGCAGGTTGTGCCGGGGGCTCTGTACGACGCTCGCGGTGCAGGCCCGGGGGCCCTGCGCGGTGTGGATGGAGAGCGTGCCGATCCGGTCCCGGGCGGCGGTCTGCTGCGCGACCTCGGCGGTCGGCGTCCCGTCCTGGCCGCCGCACGAGGTGCCGGCGGCGAGCAGCAGGACGGCCAGGACGGCCGTGCGTGCCGGGTGCGCGGGCCGTGCCGTGCGGGGGGCCATCGGGGCTCCGTCTCGTTCCTCGGGGCGGGGTGCCGGGTCCGCGCGTTCCGCCGTTCGTGAGGAAGATCTACCAGGCCGTGCCGGGCGGCGCCACCGCCGGGCGACGGGGGCCGGTGCCGGTCAGCCGGTGGCGCGGTCGTAGAGCGCCTGCACGCGGTCGCCGAAGTAGCTGCTGTACGACGTGTCCGGGCTGTCGCCGCCCTCCTGGTAGCCGCCGATCACACCGACCACGGTGCCGGTCCTGGTGGCCGGGTCGAAGTCGGTGACCCAGGGGCTGCCGCTGGTGCCGCCGGTGTAGTCGGGGCAGTCGATCCGCAGCTGGGTGGGGCTCTGCTCGGAGGTGGTGTTGGAGCAGGTGATCGGGACGTCGCTGCTGCCCGGGTAGCCGGTGACCTTCACCGGGAGCCGGTAGCCACGGTTGACGCCCAGCCGGTTGGCGCCGAGCACCTGCTGGACCTGCCGGCCGTTCTGGGCCTGGACGACCGCGAAGGCGACGTCCATGTCCGGGTCGGCGTGGTCCTTCCAGCCGTCGTCGACGGCGACCGACAGCAGCGGCCAGACGCCGCTGGGGGTGTCGCCCTGCCGGTAGCCGGGGACGAACACCAGGTCGCTGCGCTGGCCCAGCTTCGGGTCCCAGACGCAGTGCGCGGCGGTGACGACGAGGTTGAGACCGGCGCTGTCGACCACGCTGGCGGTGCAGAAGTGGTCGCCGTCGGCGTTGCGGGTGAACACCGCGCCGACCAGGCCGTTGAGCACGGTGGGCTTGGCGGTGCGGGTGACCCCGGTCCGCCGGCCGATCGCGCCCTTGAGTCGCTGCTTGGTCCAGCCGTGGCTGTCCCCCGCGGCGGTCGTGGCCGGCGCCGAGGTGACCGTGGGAACGCCCCCGCCGGGCCCCGCCGAGGTCGTGCAGCCCGCCGCGGCCAGCGCCACCGTCAGCACCCCCGCCGCCGCCCCCGTCCCCGCCCTACGTGTCGTCATCCGCCCAGGCTGCCCTGGACGGGAGTCGCGGCGCCACCCGGGCTGTGCCGCCCGGAGAGGCGCACGGCGTCCCGCACCCGGCTGCGCCCCCGGCGCGCACCACGGGTGATCGACCGGCTATGCTGCCCGGGACGGCCTCGCTGGGGCCGTCTGCTGCTGCCGTGGCCGACGACCGGCGCGCGCGGCGAACCGGGGCGGTAGCTCAGCCGGTTAGAGCAGGGGACTCATAATCCCTTGGTCGTGGGTTCGAGTCCCACCCGCCCCACTTCTCGACGCGTGACGAGTGTCGAAACGACCGTCCGCGGGCAGGCCCGGAGCCGGATCTCCGCCGCCCGCGACGACGCAGAGTCTAGGCCGCGGCCACCGCCTTTCCCCGTGTGGCGCGCCGGAATTCACCCGCCCGTGGGCCTCGACCCCGGCGTCCCCCGGGGGCTCCCCGTTCCCCTGACGGTTTCCCGTCCCCCGCCCCTGGCGGCTCCCCGTTCCCCCGCCCCCGGGCGTCCCCGCTCCCGACCCCTGGCGCCCTGCGCGCAAAAAGTGATATCACTTTGACATCGGATGCGGACGCTCGCTGGAGGAGTCGCTCTCATGGACACACCGCCTTTCGCCGTCGAGGACGGCGCTGCCCCGGACCTGCCGGTCCCCAGGATCACCGAGCGGGTCATCACCGGGGCCGCCGGGTTGCCGATGCTCTTCGGCGCACTGGCCGGCCTGGTCGCGGGGGTCGGGTCGTTCATCGCCGGAGCGGTCCAACTGGCCGCCAAGAACCAGGGTTCGGGCGGCGCGCTGATGGCCGCCGGGCCGGTGCTGGTGGTGACCTCGCTGGTACTGCTGCGCGGGCTGATGGTGGTCTCGCCGGGCCAGGCCAGGGTGGTCCAGTTGCTCGGGCGCTACCGGGGCACGGTCCGCGCCGAGGGCCTGACCTGGATGAACCCGTTCACCAGTCGCCGGTACATCTCCCTGCGGATCCGCAACCACGAGACCGAGACCACCAAGGTCAACGACGCGGACGGCAACCCGATCGAGATCGCTGCCGTGGTGGTCTGGCAGGTCGAGGACACCGCGATGGCCCTGTTCGAGGTCGACGACTACACCGACTTCGTCGCCATCCAGACCGAGACGGCCGTGCGGCACATCGCCACCAGCTATCCGTACGACGCCCACCACGAGGGCCAGCTGTCGCTGCGCGACGGCGCGGAGGAGATCGCCCGCAAGCTCTCCGCCGAGATCGCCGAGCGGGTCGCCTCGGCCGGCGTGCGGGTCGTGGAGTCCCGGATCACCAGGCTCGCGTACGCGCCGGAGGTCGCCCAGGTGATGTTGCAGCGTCAGCAGGCCGGCGCCGTGGTGGCGGCGCGCAGGCTGATCGTCGAGGGCGCCGTCGGTATGGTCGAGGAGGCGCTGGACCGGCTCGCCGAGCGCGACGTGGTGGACTTGGACGAGGAGCGCAAGGCCGCCATGGTGAGCAACCTCCTGGTGGTGCTCTGCGGCGACCGCGGCACCCAGCCCGTCGTGAACACGGGCTCCCTCTACCAGTAAGGCGCGGCAGTGGCGACGGAACGGAAGAAGATCCTGTTGCGACTGGACCCTTCAGTTCACGACGCGCTCGCCAGGTGGGCTGCTGACGACCTGCGCAGCACCAACGCGCAGATCGAGTTCCTGCTCCGCCGCGCCCTCACGGACGCGGGCCGGATGCCCAGCGGTGCGAACCGGCTTCCCCGGCGCGGACGCCCGCCCAAGGAGAGCCCGGCCGAGGACGGTTCGGAGCCTGGCGGTTCCGTGGAGAGCTGACCGGCGGCCGGGCGTGCGAAGACCAATCGGAGACCGACATGGACCAGCCCGCGACCCTCCCCGAGAAGCTGTACCTGCTCGCCTACGACCCCGAGCGCGAGCGGCTCACCGCGACCGACCGGCTCGACCTGGTGGTGCGGGCGGCCGCGCTCGCCGAACTCCTGCGACGCGGACTGGTCCGCGAGGACGGCCGGTACCCGGCCGCCGTCGAGGGCGCCGGTCCGGCCGGGGGCCTCGACCCGCTCACCGCCGCGCTGCTGGAGCAGATCCGGCAGGAGCGGCGGCGCAGCTGGCAGAGCTGGGTCGGCCGCAACCGGGGCCCGACGGCCCGCGCCGCGCGTGTGGTCAGGGACGGCCTGGCGGCGGCCGGCCGGGTCAGGATCGAGCAGCGCCGGGCGTTCGGGCTGTTCCCGTACTCCCGGGTCACCCTGACGGATTCCCGGTTGCGCGCATCGCTCGTGGCGTCGATCGGTTCGGCGCTGAAGGGGCCGTTCAGCCGGGTCGACCCGGCGGACGCCGCCCTGGTCGCCCTGGTCGACGCGGCCCAGCTGGGCTCGGCCCTGCCCTGGAGCCGGCGGCGCGAGTTCCGGGCCCGGATCGACAAGCTCGCCCCCGCCGCGGGGCCCGTGCCGCGGGCCCTGCGCCGGGCCGTCAACGCCAGTCGCTCGGACGGTTCGGCGGGGGGCTGACCGGCCGCTCCCGCGGGCCCGGTCGCCGATCCGGCGGCCGGGCCCCGCCGTTCGGAGCCCGTAAGCTGACCGGGTGCTCGAACCCGCCCTGCTGCCGACCCCGCTGGTGGACTGCACCGACGAGGTGTTCGCCCGGGCCGGGGTGGAGCTGCGGCTCAAGCGGGACGACCTGTTGCACCCGAGCGTGCCCGGCAACAAGTGGCGCAAGCTCGCGCCCAACCTGGCCCACGCCGTCGAGCGGGGCCACACCCGGCTGCTGACCTTCGGCGGCGCGTACTCGACCCACCTGCGGGCCGTCGCGGCCGCCGCCGGGGCGCTCGGGCTGGAGAGCGTCGGGCTGGTCCGCGGCGAGGAGTTGGCGGACCGGCCGCGCAACTGGTCGCTGCGGGCCGCCGAGGCGGCCGGGATGCGGCTGGAGTTCCTGACCCGGGCCGCGTACCGGGAGGCCACCGGCCGGGCCGAGGGGGAGCCGGGTCCGGACGGGCTGCAACGCCGTTGGGGGCCCTGCCTGGTGCTCCCGGAGGGCGGTTCCAACGCCCTGGCCGCCGTCGGCGCGGCCGCGATCCCGGCCGAACTGCCCGACCTGGGCGACCGCGACGTGGTCTGCTGCCCGGTCGGTACCGGCGGCACCCTGGCCGGTGTCGCGGCGGGGCTGCCGCCGGGGGCGAGGGCGCTCGGCGTGGCGGTGCTGCGCGGCGGCGGGGGCTACCTGGAGGAGGAGGTCGCCCGGCTCCACCGGGCCGCCTACGGACGCGAGTTCGACAACTGGTCGATCGACCACGCGCACCACGGGGGCGGCTACGGCAAGGTCCCGGCGGAGCTGGCGGCCTTCGCCGAGCGGTTCGAGCGCCGCCACGGCATCGCGCTGGAGCGGCGTTACGTCGCCAAGCTGCTGGCCGCGCTCGCCGACCTGGCCGGGGCGGGCGCCTTCCCGCCGGGCACCCGCCTGACGGCCGTGGTCACCGGGTTGCCGGATCCGGTCTAGCCGGTCCCCGGCCGGTCACCCGAAGGTCAGGTTGGCGCACGGGTCGGTGTCGGCGTTGCGGGTGTTCTCCGCTATGCCGGTGGGGATGCCACCGGGCGCGGCACCGGTCGACGCGGCACCGGTCGACGCGGCACCGGTCGGCGCGGTACCGGGCGTGCTGCCGGGCACCGGGCTCGGGGAGGTCGCCGAGTCGATCCGGGTGCCCGAGGGGCGGTAGTCGGCGCCGAGGGTGACGGTGACCGCCCCCGAGCCGGGCTCCTCGACCGCCTTGGCCCCGGGGAAGAGCGCCACCACCTGGTCGGCGCCGGCCTTCAGCGCGGGGTCGTACGCGACCCGGGTGGCCTGGTGACCCGGCTCGTTGGCGCCGAGCGTGACGTTCAGGAAGCCCCGGCCCTTGAGCGCCTCCCCGCCGGAGCCCGCGAGGCCGGGAGTGCCGACGCCGTTGACCACGGTGATCGGGACGGCGGCCTGGTCGGGGGTGAGCGGCGCGTCGGCGCCCGGGGTCGTGGCGGGGGAGGAGGTCACCTGGCCCGTCCCGGCGGTGCTCTGCCCGTCCAGGGTGCGGTCCTCGCGCAGCAGCTTCCACAGGGTGTCGGCGTCCGGCTGGACCAGCCGCACCCGCTCGCCGGCGAAGCGCCAGGGCGCGGTGACGAACGTGACGTCGGAGAGCTTGATGTCCTGCACCGAGCGGGCGAAGTCGACCAGCTTCATCGCGGTGCCCAGCCCCTCGTCGACGGTGAGCGACTTGGTGGCCGCGTCCGCCAGGGGCAGCAGGGTGGGCAGCGAGAAGCCCTGGCCCTGGACCTTCTTGATCATGGAGGAGAGGAAGGCCTGCTGGCGCTTCATCCGGCCTATGTCGGAGCTGTCCCCGATGCCGTGGCGCGCCCGCAGGTAGTCCACCGCGGACTGCCCGGAGAGCTTCTGCAGGCCCTTCTTCAGGTGGATGCCGTACTGGTCGACGTCGTTGGGCACACAGGCGTCCACGCCGCCGACGGCGTCGGCCATCGCGGCCGCGCCCTTGAAGTCGACCACGACGGTGTGGTCGATCCGCAGCCCGGTGAGCTTCTCCACGGTGTTCTGCGTGCAGGCCGGGTTGCCCTTGGGGTCCTCGCCCACGGTGAAGGCGGAGTTGAACATCTGGTCGTTCCTGGGCGTCGTCCAGGTCCCGTTCGGCCGTCGGCAGGAGGGGACGGTGACCAGGGTGTCGCGGGGGATGGAGACGCCGACGGCGTGCTTGTGGTCGGCGTAGATGTGCAGCACGATCGCGGTGTCCGAGTGGCCGACGCCCTCGTCGCCGCCGCCCAGCGCGTTGTTGCCGTCGTCGCGGGTGTCCGAGCCGAGCAGCAGCACGTTGACCGGCACGGAGGCCCCCGGGCTGACCGGGACGGGCGCCGGCGGACGCTCGGTGGCGACGCCGCCCGCGTCGAAGGTGGTGATGTTGCTGTCCAGCCGGTGGTAGAACCAGGCCCCCGCCCCCGCCACCGACAGCACCAGAACGGCGGCCAGGCCGATGGCGGTGCGCAGGTAGCGGCGCCGGCGCGTGCTGCTGCTCATCCTCCGTGCCCCCCGTCTTCAGGTATCCAGCGTTCGATGATTCGAACGTTAGACGTTCCGGGAGGCGGTTCGGTTACCCCCGATGGGCGAACGGATTGCCCGTCCGGCCTGTGATGCTGGTCACGCGCCGGGGCCGGCGGCGCCGGTGAGCATCCGCCGGAGCAGGTCGCGCAGGACCGTCCGCTCGTCCGGGCCGAGCGCGGCCAGCGGCTCGCGGGCGAAGTTCAGCGATTCGCGCAGTTCGGCGGAGGCGGCCGAGCCGGTGTCGGTGGCGGCGACCAGCTTCACCCGGCGGTCCTGCCGGTCGGCCTCGCGGGTGACGAAGCCGCGGGACTCCAGCCGGTCGACGATGCCGGTGATGTTGGACGGCTCGCAGCTGAGTGTCTGGGCGATCTGACGCATCGGCATCGGCCCGCGCCGCAGCAGTGCGAGCACCTTGGCCTGGGCGCCGGTGAGCGAGCGGGCGGCGGCGGCCTCCTCGTACTCGCGGTGGAAGAGCGCGACCAGGTTGGCCATCAGGTCGACGACCTCGCGGGTGATCTCGTCGGGCTGCGGCGTGGCGTCCGGGGCCGGCTGGGTGTCCATGGTCGAGAGTCTACCTGAAAAGTTGACAAGATGAACCTTTCATGCCCATCGTTACTTAAGTTTCTCAACCTTTCATGCACCTGAACCGCAAGGAGCAGCACCCATGGCAGAGCAGGCCGCCCCCGCGACCGCCCGTGAATGGCACCTCGCCGCCCGCCCGCAGGGCTGGCCGGTGCCGACCGACTTCGCCCTGGTCGAGGCCCCGGTCCGGACCCCCGGCCCCGGCGAGATCCTGGTCCGCAACGCCTACCTCTCGGTGGACCCGTACATGCGCGGCCGGATGAACGACGTGCCCTCGTACGTCCCGCCGTTCCGGATCGGCGCACCCATGGACGGCGGCGCGGTCGGCTACGTGGTCGCCTCCGGCGCCGAGGGCTTCGCCCTGGGCGACGCGGTGCTGCACGGCCTCGGCTGGCGCGAGTACGCGACCCTCGACGCCAAGCACGCGGTCAAGGTCGACCCGGCCGCCGCCCCGCTCCCCGCCTACCTCGGCGTGCTCGGCATGACCGGCCTGACCGCCTACGCCGGTCTGCTCGCCGTCGGCGGCCTCAAGGAGGGCGACAAGGTCTTCGTCTCCGGCGCGGCCGGCGCGGTCGGCTCGATGGTCGGTCAGATCGCCAGGCTCAAGGGCGCCTCCCTGGTGGTCGGCTCGGCCGGCTCGGCGGAGAAGGTCGCCAAGCTGGTCGACGAGTACGGCTTCGACGCCGCCTTCAACTACAAGGACGCCCCGGTCCGCGAGCAGCTCGCCGCGGCCGCCCCGGACGGCATCGACCTCTACTTCGACAACGTCGGCGGCGACCACCTGGAAGCCGCGATCGGCGCGCTCGGGGTGCACGGCCGCGCGGTGCTCTGCGGCGCGATCGCCCAGTACAACGAGACCACCGCGCCCGCCGGCCCGCGCAACCTCGCGCTCGCCATCGGCAAGCGGCTGCGCCTGGAGGGCATGCTGGTCGGCGACCACGCCGCGATGCGGCCGCAGTTCGTGGCCGACGTGGCCGGCTGGCTGGCCTCCGGCGAGCTGCGCCACGAGGAGACCGTGGTGGACGGCTTCGAGAACACCGCCGAGGCCTTCCTCGACCTGCTGCGCGGCGCCAACACTGGCAAGATGGTCGTCCGCCTGGACGGCTGACGCCACGTCAGAGGCGCCGACCGCCCCGCCGTCCCGACCCGGGCGTGCGGGGCGGTCCGCCGTGAACGGTTCGCAGTCGGGCGCAGGGCGCCGGGCCGCACTACCGCATTCCGGCCGGATCCGAAAGTGCGTCAGCCATCGTGCGGTACGGCGCGGTACGGTGGTTCCGCCTGGCGATGGGGCCGTTCGGGGGAGAGATCCAGCCGAGGGGTAGACCTCGTTGAGGATTCGACTAGCATTGAGCGAAAGCATGTCCGTTTTGCTCAATTTAGTGGCTTAATGTCGGCAAGCGTGGGTAACTGTGGATCAACTGCAGGCACGAGGCAGCTGGGGAAGGCGACCCTCGTCCACAGCCTGGAGGTCCCGGTGACGACACGTGGAGTTCTCTACATCCACTCCGCGCCCCGCGCGCTGTGCCCGCACGTCGAGTGGGCCGTCGCGGGGGTGCTCGGTGTGCGGGTGGGCCTGGACTGGATCCGCCAGCCGGCCGCACCCGGACACTGGCGTGCCGAACTCTCCTGGCAGGGGGAGCCCGGTACGGCCTCGAAGCTCGCCTCCGCGCTGCGCGGCTGGCAGCTGATGCGGTACGAGGTGACCAGCGAGCCCTGCGCCACGGCGGAGGGCGAGCGGTACAGCAGCACGCCCACGCTCGGCATCTTCCACGCCGTCACGGGCATCCATGGCGACATCCTGATCCCCGAGGACCGGCTGCGCGCCGTCCTGCTGCGCGCCCGCAGCGAGGGGGCCGACCTGGAGGCCGAGATCGCCCGGCTGCTCGGCAAGCCCTGGGACGACGAGCTGGAGCCGTTCCGCTACGCGGGCGAGGGCGCGCCGGTGCGCTGGCTGCACCAGGTGGTCTGAGACCGGAGGACACGACGAAGGGGCCGGCGCTCGCGGAGAGCGCCGGCCCCTTCGTCGTACCGTCCGGGGACGGGGGGCGTCAGCGGGTGCGGAAGGCCAGCACCACGTTGTGGCCGCCGAAGCCGAACGAGTTGTTCAGCGCCGCGATCCGGCCCTCGGGCAGCTTGCGGGGCTCGCCGCGCACGATGTCCGCGTCCACGTCGTCGTCCAGGTCGTCGACGTTGATGGTCGGCGGGGCCAGACGGTTGTACAGGGCCAGCACGGTGGCGACCGTCTCGACGCCGCCGGCGCCGCCCAGCAGGTGGCCGGTCATCGACTTGGTGGCCGAGATGGCGATGTGGTCGAGGTCGTCGCCGAGCTCCTTGCGGAGCGCCTTCAGCTCGGCGGTGTCGCCCTGCGGGGTCGAGGTGGCGTGCGCGTTGACGTGCACGATCTCGGCCTTGTCCAGCTCGTTGCGCTCGAACAGGTCGGCCAGCGCGCGGGCCACACCGGCGCCGGTCGGCTCGGGCTGGGCGATGTGGTGGGCGTCCGAGGACAGGCCCTGGCCCACGGCCTCGCAGTAGATCCGGGCACCGCGGGCCTCGGCGTGCTCGACCGACTCCAGGACGACCACGCCGGCGCCCTCGCCCAGCACGAAGCCGTCACGGGCCTTGTCGTACGGACGGGAGGCGTGCTCGGGGTCGTCGTTGTTCTTGGACATCGCCATCATGCTGGCGAACGCGGCGATCGGCAGCGGGTGGATCGCCGCCTCGGTGCCGCCGGCCACCACGACGTCGGCGCGGCCGGTGCGGATCATCTCGATCGCGTAGCCGATCGCCTCGGCGCCGGAGGCACAGGCGGAGACGGGGGTGTGCACACCCGCGCGGGCGCCGACCTCCAGGCCGACGTTGGCCGCCGGGGAGTTGGGCATCAGCATCGGGACGGTGTGCGGGGAGACCTTGCGGGCACCCTTCTCCCGCAGTACGTCGTACTGGTCGAGGAGGGTGGTCACGCCGCCGATGCCGGAGGCGATGACGGTGCCGAGGCGCTCGGGGGCGAGCTTGGAGGACTCGTCGGTGGCGGGGGTCTGGTAGCCGGCGTCGGCCCAGGCCTCGCGGGCGGCGATCACGGCGAACTGGGCCGAGCGGTCCAGCTTGCGGGCCAGCGGGCGGGGCAGGATCTCGCCGGGCTCGACGGCGGTGCGCGCACCGATCCGAACCGGCAGCTCCTCGGCCCACTCCTCGGTCAGGGCCGCCACACCGGACTTACCGGCGACCAGGTTCTCCCAGGTGCCGGCGGCGTCGGCGCCCAGCGGCGTGAAGGCGCCGATACCCGTGACGACCACGGTGCGGTTTTCAGCGGTCACTGGTTTCTTCTTCTCTCACGTGTGCGGGGGGTCGGCGGGAGCCGAGGATGGGCCCGGCCGGGCGCCCCGGTGGGGCGTCCCGGCCGGAGGATCGGCCTGGCTCGGTGAGCCGGGCCGACGGGTCAGCCGTCGATGGCGTACGGGACGCCGGACGGACTGGCCGAATCGAGCGAGTCGATCGATCAGGCGTTGGCGAGGATGTAGTCCACGGCGTCGCCGACGGTCTTCAGGTTCTTGACCTCGTCGTCCGGGATCTTGACCTCGAAGCGCTCCTCGGCGGCCACGACGACCTCGACCATGGACAGCGAGTCGACGTCCAGGTCATCGGTGAAGGACTTGTCGAGCGCGACATCCTCGGTCGGGATACCGGCGATCTCGTTGACGATCTCGGCGAGACCTTCCAGGACCTCGTCCTTGGTAGCCATACTGGCTGCTCCTCTTCAGTGTTGAACATGTCCGGCCGGCGGCCGGACACAGGCTTGTGAATCTGTGGGCGAAACGCGCCTAGGGGAGCGTAACGACTGCGGCGGCGTACACGAGACCCGCCCCGAACCCGATGATCAGCGCCAGGTCGCCGCTGTGGGCCTCGCCGGTCTCCAGCATGCGCTCCATCGCGAGCGGAATGGAGGCCGCGGAGGTGTTGCCGGTCTCCGCGATGTCACGGGCAACCGGCACCGACTCCGGCAGCTTCAGCGCCTTGATCATGGCGTCGGTGATCCGCATGTTGGCCTGGTGCGGGATGAACGCGCCGAGCTGGTCGGCGGTCACCCCGGCGGCGTCCAGCGCCTGCTGGGCGACCTTGGCCATCTCCCAGACCGCCCAGCGGAAGACCGGCTGGCCGTCCATCCGCAGGTACGGCCACTTGGTGTCCTCGCCCGCGCCGTTGACCGCGTCGGGCTTGGCGAAGGCGGTGTCCCAGGCCTCGGTCTGGGTGATCAGGTCGGCCTGCGAGCCGTCCGAGCCCCAGATCAGCTTCCCGATGCCGGGAGTGTCGGACGGGCCGACGATCGCGGCGCCGGCGCCGTCGCCGAAGATGAACGCGGTCGAGCGGTCCGACCGGTCGGTCAGGTCGCTGAGCCGCTCGACGCCGATCACCAGCACGTACTCGGCGTTCCCGCCGCGGATCATGCCGTCGGCCAGGCCCAGGCCGTAGCCGAAGCCGGCGCAGGCGGCCGAGATGTCGAAGGCCGGCGCGGTGCCGCAGCCGAGCCGCTCGGCGATCTCGGTGGCGATCGCCGGGGTCTGCTTGAAGTGCGAGACGGTCGCGACGATCACGCCGCCGATCCGGTCCGGGGAGATCCCGGCCTGGGCGATCGCCTTCCCGGCGGCCTGGATCGACATCTCGGCCACGGACTCCTCCGGGCCGGCCCAGCGGCGCTCGGCGATCCCGCTGCGGGTGCGGATCCACTCGTCCGAGGAGTCGATCCACTCCAGGACCTCGGAATTGGGGATCACCCGGACCGGGCGGTAGCCGCCGACGCCGAGGATGCGCGAGAACTGCGCACCGCTCGCCGGGCGGATCTGGGGCTTGGTCATGCGGTGATCTCCTGCTCCTGACCGCCGTGCTCCGCGACGAGCGCGCGAGCCTTGTCCAGGTCGGCGGGGGTCTTGAGGGCGAGCGTGGCCATACCCTTGAGGTTGCGCTTGAGCAGTCCGGTGAGCGTGCCCGCAGGGGAGAGCTCGATCACGGCCGTCGCGCCCAGCCGGCCCAGGGTCTCCATGCAGAGGTCCCAGCGGACCGGGTTGGAGACCTGCGACACCAGACGGGCGAGCACCTCGGCGCCGGAGTCGACGACCCCGCCGTCCTTGTTGGAGACGTAGCGGACCTGCGGGTCCGCCGCGGCCAGGGTCGGGGCGAGCTCGGCGAGCCGCTCGACACCCGGGGCCATGTGCTCGGTGTGGAACGCACCGGCGACCTTCAGGGCGATCAGCTTGGCGGCGGCCGGCGGGTCCGCCTTCAGCGCCTCCAGCTGGGCCAGCGTGCCGGCGGCGACGATCTGGCCGCCGCCGTTGTTGTTGGCCGCGGTCAGGCCGTGTTCGGCCAGCTTCGCCGCGACGACCTCCGAGTCGCCGCCGAGCACGGCGATCATGCCGGTCTCGGTGACGGCGGCGGCCGCGGCCATGGCCCGGCCGCGCTCGCGGACGAAGGCCAGCGCGTCGTGGGCGCTGAGCACCCCGGCGCCGGCGGCGGCGGTGATCTCACCGACGCTGTGGCCGGCGACGGCGCCGACCAGCTTGCGGGCGGCGTCCTCGTCCGGGAACAGCTCCCGGGCGGTCACCAGGCCGGCGGCGACCAGCAGCGGCTGGGCGACGGCGGTGTCCTTGATCTCCTCGGCGGACGCCTCGGTGCCGGCGTGCACCAGGTCGAGCCCGGCGACCTCCGACCAGCCACGCAGGCGGTCGGCGACACCGTCGAGCTCCAGCCAGGGGCTGAGGAAACCGGGGGACTGGGCACCCTGTCCAGGGGCGACGATTACGAGCACGGTTCAACCCTCTCTCGCCAGGCGCCCAGGGGCGGGTAGGCGACGGTAACGAAGAAAACCATCCGGGATTGTATGGTCCCTACACCCCGGCTCGGGTGGGGTCCCCGGCCGCGGTGAGCCGGCCGAGGGCCAGTGCGATCCGCAGAGTGAACGCCGAACGTACGTCGGAGGGGGCGTACCCCGTGACGTCGGTCACACGTCGTAGCCGGTAGCGCACCGTGTTGGGGTGGACGAAGAGCATCCGGGCCGCACCCTCCAGCGAGGAGGCCTGCTCCAGGTAGACACTCAGCGTCTCCAGCAGCGCCGAGCCGGCCTCGTCCAGCGGTGTGTAGATCTCCTCCACCAACTGGCGGCGCGCGGCCTGGTCGCCGGCCAGCGCCCGCTCGGGCAGCAGGTCGTCCGCGAGCACCGGGCGGGGAGCGTCCGGCCAGGCGGCGCAGGCCCGCAGCCCGGCCGTGGCGGCGTGCGCCGAGCGGGTCGCGGAGAGCAGGTCGGGCACGGTCGGGCCGACCACCACCGGGCCCGGCGCGAACTGGCCGATCAGCGCCCGGGCGGCGTGCACCGGCTCCTTGTCGCCGCCGACCACCACCACCAGGCGCTTGCCCAGCACCCCGGTCAGCACGTTCAGCTTGGCGTACCGGGCGGCCCGGCGGATCGCCTCCACCACCAGCTCGCTGTCGCCGTCCGGCGCGCTGCCCATCACCACCCGGACCTGGCTGGGCTGGCCCCAGCCGAGCGCCGCGGCACGGGAGAGCACACCCTCGTCGGCGTCGCCGGACAGCAGGGAGTTGACCACCAGTGCCTCCAGCCGGGCGTCCCAGGCGCCGCGCGCCTCGGCCGCCTGGGCGTACACCTGGGCGGTCGCGAAGGCGATCTCCCGGGCGTAGACCAGCACCGACTCGCGCATGTCCGACTCGTCGCCGGGGGCGGCCACCTCCTCGATGGCCTCCTCCATCACCTCGATCGTGGTGCGGATCAGCTCGACGGTCTGGCGCAGGGTGATCGCCCTGGTCAGCTCGCGCGGCGCGGTGCCGAAGACGTCGGTGGAGATCGCCTGGGCGGCGTCCGGGTGGCGGTACCACTCGGTGAAGGCGGCGATGCCGGCCTGGGCGACCAGGCCGATCCAGGAGCGGTGCTCCGGCGGCATCCGCCGGTACCAGCCGAGCTGGTCGTCCATCCGCGAGATCGCGGCGGTGGCCAGCTTGCCCGAGGACTTCTCCAGTCGCTTGAGCGTCGCCGCCCGGCGCTCGGCGCGCTCGGCGGCGTTTCTGCGCTCCTGCGCCGTCAGACGGGGCGCCGCGCGGCCGGGCCGGTCGCGGCCGGGCCGGGGCGCCGGGCTCTTCCCGGCCGGGTCGGGCACGGGACTGGGTTCGCTCTTGGAGTTCGCGGAAGCGGCTGGCACAAGGACAAGACTGCCTCACGCGAGTGACTGCTCGTGCACACCCCCCGGCGGAGCGGCGCGGTGGCAAGGGTCACACCCCCCGGGGCGCGGTGCGCTCCCGATCCCGGGGACGGGCTGCCCCCCGGGGGTACGGTGGGCGCGTGACCGACGCCGCTGACCGCCCCCGCGCCGACCTGCGCCGCACCGCCGAGCGCTACCGCTCCAGCCCGGGCGAGGGCATCGAGACCCGCCACGCGTTCTCCTTCTCCGGCCACTACGACCCGAAGAACACCCACTTCGGCGCGCTGCTGGCGTGCAACGAGGAACTCCTCGCCCCCGGCGCCGGATTCGACGAGCACAAGCACCGGGACACCGAGATCCTCACCTGGGTGCTGGAGGGCGCGCTCGCCCACCGGGACTCCCACGGCCACGGCGGGGTGGTCCGCCCCGGGATGGTCCAGCACCTCAGCGCCGGCTCCGGCGTCACCCACACCGAGCGCAACGTCGGCGGCGCCGCCGGCCCGGTCCGCTTCGTCCAGATGTGGCTCCAGCCGGACACGTTCGACGCGACCCCGGCGTACGGGCTGCGCAGGGTGGAACCGGCGGACGGCGGGTTGACCCTGCTCGCCTCCGGCCTGGAGCGGGACGCCGGCACGGACGCCCTGCGACTGCGCCGCAGCGACGCCGCGCTCTGGCTGGCGACCGCGGGCCCGTGGCAGCCGCTGCCCGAACTGCCCGCGGCCCCTTGGCGGTACGCGCACCTGACGGCCGGCTCGCTGGGCTACCGGACGATCCCGGGGCCCAAGGGCGGCGGCCGGTCGATGGTCCCGGGCGACAGCGTGCGGATCACCGGCGAGGGCTTCGCCGACCCGGCGGCGGGCGAGACCGGCGCGGAACTCCTGCTGTGGGAGATGCACTCGCCGGTCTCGTACGGCTAGGGCATCGGCTGGTGCCTGTCCGGTGGTTCCTGTCCGGGGCGGCCGTCCCCTCGGCCGGTCACGAGGCCGCCCCTCCGGGGGCGTCCCGCAGGCCGTCCGGCCGTCCGGTCAGCTCCGCAGTTCGGCGAGGACCGCGTCGGAGAAGGCCGGCCAGGCCTCGACCGCCCACGGGCCGAAGTCCCGGTCGGTGAGCGCGACACAGGCCGCGCCCGCCTGCGGGTCGACCCACAGGAAGGTGCCGGACTGGCCGAAGTGGCCGAAGGTCGCGGGGGAGTTCGCGGTGCCGGTCCAGTGCGGGCTCTTGCCGTCGCGGATCTCGAAGCCGAGGCCCCAGTCGTTCGGGCGGCGGTGGCCGTAGCCGGGCAGCACCCCGCTGGTGCCGGGGAAGGCGACCTCGCGGGTGGCCCGCAGGACCGTGGACGGGTCCAGCAGCTTCGGCGACTGCAGCTCGGCGGCGAACCGGGCGAGGTCGGCGGCGGTGGACAGGCCGCCGGCGCCGGCCGGGGACTTGTGCGCGGTGTTGATCAGGGTGTCGGCCATGCCCAGCGGCTCGAACACCGCCTCGGCGACGTAGCGGGAGAACTCGATCCCGGTGGCCTCGGACAGCGTCCGCGCCAGTGCGTCGAAGCCCGCGTTGGAGTAGAGCCGGCGGTTGCCGGGTTCGGCGAACACCCGGTCCTCGTCGAAGCCCAGGCCGGAGGTGTGCGCGAGCAGGTGACGGACGGTGGCACCGGGCGGCCCGGCCGGGTCGTCCAGCTCGAACACGCCCTCCTCGACCGCGACGAGCGCCGCGTAGGAGGTGAGCAGCTTGGTCACCGAGGCCAGCGGGAACAGGTGCTGCTGCGGCCCGTGCGCCCCCAGCAGCGCGCCGTCCGCCCCCCGGACCACCGCGACCGCGGCATGGGGCACCGGCCAGTTCTCGATCACGCGCAAGCTCTCCATGGATCCCGACTGTAGCCGGGGCCGCGCGGGGGCGGCGGGGCACCCTGCGGTCAGGCGGGTGGTGGGGGCACCCGGCTGCCGGGCCGGGCGGGCTTGCTTGGAGTGCACTCCAACTCGGTAGCGTCTTTCCCGTCGCACAGGACAGGGGGAAACGTTCGATGGCCACACCCGCACGCGTCACACCCGCCCGGGTCGAGATCGACCTGCGCAGCTGCTCCGAGGTGTTCGGCCGGCCGGTCGGCGATCCGGACCGGACCCCGCGCCACACCATCAGCGAGGTCGCCGCGGCCAGCGGACTGACCGCCCACACCCTGCGCTGGTACGAGCGGATCGGCCTGCTGGACCCGGTCGACCGCGCGGCCGGCGGCCAGCGCCGCTACTGCGACGCCGACCTGCACCGACTGGCCTTCCTGGGCCGGCTGCGGCTGACCGGCATGTCCGTGGCGGACATGCTCAAGTACGTGGACATGGCCCGGCAGGGCGAGCGGACCTACGAGGGACGCCGCCTGCTGCTGGAGGCCCAGCGCGAGGAGGTCCGGCAGCGGATCGTCGACCTCCAGGCCACCCTCGCCGTCCTCGACTACAAGATCGATCTCTATGCCGGGAAGGCCGCCGGCACCACCGGCGCCCCGGTCCAATGCCAGTACAACCGCGTAGAGGAAGAGCAGAGCGCATGACTCACCCCGTCCTTCCCACCACCGAACTCGGCACCGGCGGACCGCTGGTGGGCGTCCAGGGCCTCGGCTGCATGGGCATGAGCGAGTTCTACGGCCCCACCGACTCCGACGAGGCACTCGCCACCCTGGGCGCCGCGCTGGAGGCCGGTGTCACCCTGTTCGACACCGCAGACATGTACGGCTTCGGCCGCAACGAGGAGTTCGTCGGCCCGTTCGTCCGGGCCAACCGGGACAAGGTGGTGATCGCCACCAAGTTCGCCATCGAGCGCTCGGAGCAGGACCCGACCCGCCGCGCCGTCCGCAACGACCCGGCCTACATCCGGGCCGCCGTCGACGCCTCGCTGCGCCGCCTCGGCGTGGACGAGATCGACCTCTACTACATGCACCGCCGCAACCCGGACGTGCCGCTGGCCGAGTCGGTCGGCGCCATGGCCGGGCTGGTCGAGGCCGGCAAGGTGCGCCACCTCGGCCTGTCCGAGGTGACCGGGGCCGAACTGCGCGAGGCGCACGCCGTCCACCCGATCGCCGCGGTGCAGTCCGAGTGGTCGGTGTTCGCCCGCGACGTCGAGCGCTCGGCGGTGCCGGCCGCGGCGGAGCTGGGCGTCGCCTTCGTGCCGTACTCGCCGCTCGGGCGGGGCTTCCTGACCGGCGCCTTCCAGGACGCCGGCAAGCTCTCGGACAACGACTTCCGGCGCACCCACCCGCGCTACACCGGCGACAACGCGGCCGCCAACGGCGAACTGCTCGCCCCCTTGCGGGAGATCGCGCAGGCCCACGGCGGGACCCTCGCCCAGGTCGCGCTGGCCTGGGTGCACCAGCGGGCGGAGGCGCACGGGCTGACCGTCGTGCCGATCCCGGGCACCCGCAAGCGCAGCCGCCTCGCCGAGAACACGGCGGCGGCGACGCTGCGGCTCACCGAGGCGGACCTGGCCCTGCTGGAGCCGGTGTCCGGCCGGGTGGCGGGGGACCGCTACGCCGACATGAGCAACACCTCGGTCGGCCGGGAGTAGTCGGCCGGGAGCGGGCGGCCGGGAGCAATCACCGGGAGCGGTCGTAGCCCGGAGCGGACCGGAGCCGGCCGGATCGGCCCGGACCCGCGGCGGCCGGGCGGCCCGGGGAGTCACCGACTCCCCGGGCCGGGCCCGTGCCGCGCCGGTCAGGCCCGGCGTCCGAGCCAGGCGGCCAGCAGGGTGTGCACGTCGGCGTCCTCGGCGACCGGCTGGACCTCGCCGAACGGGACGTCCTCGCCCCGGGCCTCGGGCGGCAGGACGAACCGGGCGATGCCCAGTGCGGTCTGCGCCAGGGTGTCGTCCAGGGCGAAGCCGTTGTCGAGGCTGGTGGCGATGTCCCAGGTGTGGGTGACCGCCTCCATGAGGTAGCCGCCGACCACGGCGCCGCCGGGCACCTCGCCCCAGGGGGCGAGGGTCGGGCGGCCGAGCTTGGCGTCGTCCGCCCAGGCGGCGGTCGCCCGGGCGCGGGCCCGGCCCAGCGCGGCCGGCCAGCCCTCGTCCGACGGGTCCTCGATGGCGGGCACGATGTCGTCGAAGCGGCCTCCCTCGCCCATGTAGGCGAGCCGGTGCATGCCGCCGACCACGTGGTTCAGCAGCCGGCGCAGCGTGAACTCGGTGCACGGGGTGGGCCGGTCGAGGTCGGCCGGGGTGATCGTGGCGAACAGCTTCTCCAGCTGGTCGAGGGCGAGCAGGTACTGCGGGCGGGCATCCTGGACGGCGTTCACGTGCGGTCAACTCCCCGTGGTCGGGCGGGCTTTCGGGCTCGAAACGCAATCTCCCAGTAAAACCTGACAAGTGCCGTCAGGATTACTGGGATTCTTTGCGTATGAAGGCTCTTTGCCCATGAAGGCCGACCGCCTGCTCTCCGTCCTCCTGCTGCTCCAGACCCGCGGCCAGGTGTCCGCCACCGAACTCGCCGAGCGGCTGGAGGTGTCCGTCCGCACCATCTACCGCGACGTCGAGTCGCTCTCCGCCGCCGGGGTGCCGGTGTTCACCGAGCGGGGGCGGCACGGCGGCATCGGCCTGCTGCCCGGTTACCGCACCGACGTCACCGGGCTGACCGCGGACGAGGCCAGGGCGCTGTTCGTGCTCTCCGCCCAGGGCGCGCACAGCGACCTCGGGCTGGACGGCGCGCTCGGTTCGGCGCTGCGCAAGGTGATGGCGGCGCTGCCGGCCCCGCACCGCCCGGCGGCCGAGCGGATCAGCGAGCGGATCCTGGTCGACCCGGTCCGCTGGATGCCCGGCGGCGTGGCCGCCTCCGCCTCCGCGCCCGCGCCCGGCCCGGACCTGGGCGAGCTGCAGTACGCGGTCTTCGCCGACCGGCGGCTGCGGCTGCGCTACCGGCACAGCGGCACGCCCGCGCCGGTGGAGTACACCGTCGACCCGTACGGGCTGGTGAGCAAGGCGGCGGTCTGGTACCTGGTGGCCGATCTGCACGGCGAGCCGCGGCTGTTCCGGGCGGACCGGGTACTGGCCGCCGAGACCACCGAGGAGGTGGTGCGGCGCCGGGCGGGCACGGGGCTCGGCGACGTGTGGGCGGTGCTGCGCGAGCAGGTGGAACGGATGCCGAAGGAAGTGCCGGTGCGGGTGCGGGTCCGGCGCGGGCGGCTGGACAGGTTCCTGCGGATCCACGGCGGGCGGGTCACCGCACCGCCGCCGGAGGCGGGCACCGGGCCGGCCGAGGAGTGGGTGGAGGTGGCGATGGCCTTCCCGGCCCCGGCGGCGGTCCGGTCGCTGCTGGCCTTCGGCCCGGACGCCGAGGTGCTGGGCCCGCCGGTCGCCCGGCGCGAGCTGGCCCGGGCGGCGGCGGACGCCCTGCGGCTGTATCAGGACCAGCCGTCGTAGCGGCACCGGGACCGGACGTCCGTGCGGGACGGCGGTGCCGGGACCCCGCGCGGTCCGGGTCCTCGCACGGTCCGGGTCCTCGCACGGTGCGCGGGACCGGAAGGTCGCGGCGCCGGCCCCGGACGCCGTCCCCCCGTCAGGAGGTGGGCTCGGTCCGGACCACGTCGTGGTAGTGCCCGAGCGAGATCGCCGCGAAGTTGTGCAGGCTGTCGGTGCCGTCGGTGAAGTAGCCGTTGTGGCCGACCGCGCGGGCCGAGGAGATCTGCTCGGCGCCGAAGCCGCCGCCGGTCGGGTCGGCGCCGTGGCCGAGCTTGCCGACCTCCAGGAACGGGACGTTGCCGATCCAGTCGCTGGGGTTGCGGGCGGCCCAGACGTGCACGCCGGCGCCGAGTTCGGCGGCGCTCTGCACGCCCATGCCGGGGCTGCCGAACACCATCATGTCGGTGATGCCGGAGGTGTCGGACGGCGAGGCGGCCGCGCGCGGGATCTTCGGGGCGGCGGTGCCGCAGACGACCGAGCCGTACGAGTGGCAGAGCAGCGACGGGGGCACGTCCGGCCGGGTGGTCTCCTTGAGGCCGGCGAGCAGCCGCTCCAGGCGGGGCGCGGCGACGTCGGCGAGCCGGGAGGTGGCCGCGTCCGGGCCGAGGCCGGAGGGGGTGACGTAGCCGGTCCAGGAGATCACGGCGGTGCGGGTGCCGGGGGCCTGGCGCCGCTCCTCGGCGTAGAGGGCGCGGGCCATGCCGGCCGGGGAGCGCAGCGGCTCGGCGGTCTGGTCGAAGTGGCCGAGGTCGGCGTCCGAGCCGGGGACGAGGACGGAGATCCGCTCGGCGTCGGCGAGGTCGCCCCACACCTCGCTGACCAGGCCGCGGCCACGCGGGTCGAAGGCCAGGACCTGACGGCCGGGGGCGAGCAGGTGGTCGACGTCGTTGGCGCGGGAGACGGCGAGCGCGCGGGTGTCGGAGTCGAGCTTGCGGTCCTCGGCGCGGGCCCGGGCCTTGTCGCGCTCGGCGGCCAGGGCGATCCGGTTGGCGCGGTAGCGCAGGTCCAGCGGGGCGCCGTCGTAGTTGCCGACGACCAGCGGGTACTCCTGGATCAGCCGGTCCAGTTCGGTGGGCGCGAGCGACGCGAAGAACTCGGCGGCGGCCGCCGGGGAGGTGGTGGCCGGGTCGGGCAGGGAGCGGCCGAAGGAGTGGTCCTGGACCCAGGCGGCGCTGCCGGCCGGGGGCGTGGAGATCGCCAGCTGCTCCGAGGAGACGGCGGCCGCGGCGGCCGAGGCGCCGGCGTCGGCGAGCACGGCGCAACCCGCGAACGCCCCGATCAGTACCCGCTTCCAGCGTCGACGGTTGCGCACCGCACCAACTCCCTTGGGGCCCGTCACCGTTTCGCGGGCGGTGCCCGGAGGGTGCGATGGAACTGCTTGCTTCCTGCGCAAGCCTAGGGGCCTCGGCGGCGTGCCGGGCGCGCCTAAACTGTGGGATGGATCACATGAACCTGGGGTGTCTTCCCGACGTCTCCCAGTGGTGCGGACCGCGGCCCGCCGGGCCTGCGCTCAGGCGTCGAACTCCCGGACCAGCCGCTTCGGGGCCGTCCGCCGCCAGGCCTCGGTGACCAGGTCGCGCAGCTCGTCCGGGTCCACCAGGTCCAGCCGGACGCTCACCCAGCCGTGCCGTCCGACGTAGGGGGCGGAGGAGAACACCTCGGGTTCGGCGGCGAGCAGTTCGGCCTGGTCCTCGGGGGAGGCCTTGACGGTGACCCGGTCGCCGTCGGGCGCGCCCATCGCGAAGATCCGGCTGCGGACCCGCAGCGTCTCGATGTCCCAGGTCGGCTCCTGGGCGGCCTCCGGCAGGGCCAGCGCCATCGCGCGGAACTCGTCGAACGTCACCATGGCGGCAGGTTAGAGGAGGGCACTGACAACGCGCCCCCGGCGCGCGCGATGGCGCACCGGGGGCGCGTGACGGGTGAGGCCCGGTCAGGCCGCGGTCGCGGTCAGCAGAGCGAGGCCCAGGCGTCGCAGGAGCGGTCGGCGGCGATCAGCCGGTCCGGGTGGCCGCTGCCGTCCGCGACCGAGATCCGGCGGTAGTTCTGACCGCTGAACACCCAGTACTCGCTGTTCCCGCCGACCCGCTGCCGGTCCGGGACGGCCAGGAAGCAGTCCACCCGGTCCAGGCCGTTCAGCGAGCTCCACTGGGAGAGTTCGCGGTCGGTGCGCTCGCGCACGTCGGTGTGCGAGGAGCCGTCGGCGATCGAGATCAGCCGGTACTGCTGGCGGCCGGCGGTGGTGTGGAAGCACCAGTACCAGCTCTTTCCGCCGACCCGCTGCTGGTCCGGGACGGGCAGCCAGCAGTCCACCTGGCCGACGCCGCTGAGCGAGCCCCAGGAGGTGAGGTCGCGGTCGGGGCGTTCGAGCGTCGTGGTGTACCGGCCGCCGCTGCCGCAGGTGACGGAGACCAGCCGGTACTGCTGGCGGCCGGCGGTGCTGTGGAAGACCCAGTACCGGCTCTTGCCGGCCGGGTCCTGCTGGTCCGGGACGGGCAGGAAGCAGTCGACGCGGCCGATGCCCTGCAGACAGGACCAGTCGGTCAGCCAGGTGTCGTCCTCGACCTTGCGGTCGGTGTGGGCGGGGCCGTCGGCGACCGAGACCAGTCGGCAGCGGTCGCCGTGGAACGCCCAGTACTGGCTCTGTCCGGCCCGGCGGTACTGGTCCGGGACGCCGACGAACTCGTCGCACGGGTACGCCTTCACCGGCTGCGGCGTGGGCTGCGGCCGGCTGTCGGTGGTCTGGCCGCCGGTCTGGGTACCGCCCTGGCCGCCGGTCTGCCCGCCGGTCTGTCCCCCGGCGCCCTGGCTGCCGACCGGGGTGAGCCGGCCCTCGCAGAGCCCGCGCAGGATGCTCAGGGAGGGCATGAACGCGTACACCGAGCCGGTGGTCCGGACGAACTGCTGGAAGCTCAGCGGGGTGTGGTTGATCAGGCCGTCCGGTCCCCGGTGCTCCCAGTCGACGTCCGGGGCCTCCTGGGTGACCGGGTCCTTGCCGGGCAGCGGCCTGGGGTCGGCGTGCCCGGGCGGGACGGTCCCTCCGCTGTCGCGGTTCGGCGGGAAGTTCGGCTGGTCCATCCAGTCGGCCTGGATGAACTCGAACTGCCGCTGGAGGTCGGCCTGGTAGCAGATGAACAGCAGGCCGCGCGGGTCGTCGGGGCCGCCCGGGCCCTCCGAGGCCGGGTCGAACGGGGCGCCGTACGGGGTGCCGCGGCGCATGATCCGGCGGCCGTCCAGGACGCCGGCGTCCAGCGCGGGCTTGTCCGGGGTCTCCTGCAGGCCGGCCCGCGGGCTGGTCTTGCGCAGGTGCGACCAGAGTGGGGTGACCAGGCCCTCCGGGTCGTCCCGGAAGTCGAAGTCGTTGTCGGAGGCGGCGCCGGGGTTGTTCGGGACGTCGGTGGACTGGTGCTTGCAGACCGGGGCGCCGGAGCGCCAGCGGCCGACCATCCGGGCGGCCAGCCACTCGGTGGTCGCGGTGTCCGGGACGGCCTTGGCCTGCTTGAGCTCCCTGAGCTTGAGCGCGACCTGCGACCACCAGCCGGGGACGTCCTGGGCGAGTCGTCGGACCACCTGGAAGGAGCCGTTGCGGGCCCACTCGGGGTATTGGCTCGGCGGGCCGCTGAACGGGTCGTTCTCCAGTCCGCAGACGAACTCGCCGGCCGGGATGAGCCGGGTGCCGGGGTGGCCCTCCACCTCTTCCGGCTTCGCCGGGTCCGGCCGGTCGAAGCCCTTGACGCCGGGCTCGCTGATGCCGTCCTTGAAGCCGAAGTGCTCCTTGCCGCGGCGGCTGCCCAGCAGGGTCTGGGCGTTCTGCTGGTAGGCGATCAGGACCCGGCACTCGGCGGCGGCGATCCGCTGGGCCTCGACGGCCGCCTGGAGGTCCCGCTCGGTGTCGGCGGAGATCTTCAGCACGGCGTGGACCGCCTGGGTGCGGCCGTTGCCGAAGAGCCAGTTCTCCGGGGAGTTGTCGCCGGTGTCGCCGAGCGCGCCGGCCCGCCTGGCGGAGCCCTCCTTGAAGGCCTCCAGGCCGCCGCCGACCGGCGGGGCGGTGGGGAAGGGGTCGGTGGCGGAGAGCATCCGCAGGCCCTCGTAGGTGAAGCTGAGGCCGAGCCAGGTGGCGGTCAGCGTTCTGGGGTCGTCGCCGCCGGAGGCCTGTCTCGCTTCGCTGAAGGCCGCGTTGAACGCGGCGACCTCGCGGGTGGTGGAGATCTGCGGGGTCAGCTTGCGCAGCCAGTCGCGGGCCCGGGCGGCGTCGTCGAACTTGAGGAACAGGACGCTGACGTTGTCCTTCCTGAATCCGGCGAGGATGTCGCCCTGGATCTCCTCGCTGTCGCGCAGGCTCGGTTCCGTGGTCATGGGGATGTCCTTTCGGGGGAGGGGATCAGGCCGAGGGGCCGAGCTGGACCCACTGCGCGACGCTGGGCACGCCCTGGTCGCTGAGCAGGAAGAGCATGTACCAGCCGGGCGGGGCGGCCTTGGCGTCCGGCGGGGCCTGGAACTGCAGCCGGTTGCCGGCCCGGCTGGTGAGCCTCAGCTCGATGTGGCGCTGGCTGGTGTTGACCGAGTGGGTGGAGGTCGTCGGGGCCAGCAGGACGGCCTTGGCGGCGAGGCCCGGGGTGGTGCTGGTGACCGTGAAGGTCTGGTCGTAACCGACCGGCGTGGTAGGCGCGTTGGCGAGCGCGGGGCGGTCGCCCTGGTGCAGGTACGACGGTTCGTAGATCTCGATGGTGCCGTTCATGGTGACCGGCCCCGAGGTGCCGGGGACGCCGCTCACGGTGCCGTTGACGTCCGTGTTGTTGGCCAGCTGCTGGAGTTCGTCGCCGGTCACCATGACGCGTCCGTCGGGCAGCACCACCGCGTTGGAGTGGTAGCCGCGCGGGAGCCGCTGGACCGGGCCGAGCTGCCAGTTGCCCTGGTCGTCGCGCAGCTCGATCTGGCGGTACTTGAGGTCCGCGTTGGGGTTGTACGGGCCGTTGCCGTAGTCGCGGATGTCGTAGGCGCCGTTGACGGTCAGCAGCCGACCGGTGGGCAGCAGGAGGGTGTCGTCCTGGGTGCGGCCGAAGGCGCGGGACTTCTCGGCGGTCCAACTGCCGTTGGAGAAGCGCAGGGTGCTCGGGTTGTCGCGGTCGCCGCCGAGGACCAGCGCGGAGTCCGGGCCGTTGACGCCGCCGGGCAGCATCACGGCGGAGCCGTAGTTGCGCTTGCGGCCGTCGGGGCGGGCGGTCAGGTCGGCGCGGGACTCGGCGACCGGGTCGAACTTCCACTGCTCGGCGGGCTGGCGGCCGAAGCCGTAGACGTTGCCGTCGTTGAGCGAGAACAGGTGCGGGTAGTCGGTGGTGAACGGGGCGTCCACCTTGAACCGGTCGACCGGGGTGCCCCTGGGGACGTCGGTCTTCTTCGTCGGCACCGCGAAGGACTTGGCGGGGAAGCGCTCGACCACCGGCGTGGGCGTGCCGTAGCCGAGTTCGGACTGGCCGGACATGATCAGCTGGCGGCCGTCGGCGCCGGTCACCACCGAGGGGTACCAGCGGCCGACCGACATGTCGGGGTTGCGGGTCCAGGTCTCGGTCCACGGGTCGAAGACCAGCGAGAGCTTGGCGCCGGTACCGCCGTTGCCGCCGAGGTTGCCGCCGAAGACGCCCAGCATGCCGTTGGGCAGGAAGGAGTGGCCCGAGCAGAAGAACGGGACCGGGCGGGGCTCGCCCAGGCCGTCCGGCATGTCGGCGACGGGCGGGGTGACCTGTTTGAACGCGTCCGGCCCGGTGCCCTTGGCCGGGTCCCACAGGAAGGCCCGCCCGGCGTTCTCCTTGCCGATGGTCTGGGTGGGGGCGGGTTCCTTCTCCGGGTTGGTCTCGATCCGTTCGAAGGAGAACAGCAGCACCTTGCCGGTGGGCAGCAGCGCGACGTGGTCGCCGAAGTCGGGGGAGGGGAAGTAGTCCCTGAACGCGCCGAAGGCCGCCGGGTCGAAGGCCTTGTTGTGATCGGCCTGGGAGGCCGTCAGCGCGTTGTACCGGTTGGTGCGGGTGGTCTGGGGGTAGTCGCCCACGCCGCGGACGGCGGCGCGCATCCGGGCGTGCTCCTCGGCGTGCTCCCGGCCGAGGGCCGCGACCTCGTCCTCCCGCAGTTCGGCCATCACCCGGGGCGAGTCGACGTGCGGGGCGAGCTCGTCCGCGCCGGGGGCGGCCGGTCCGCCGTGGGCGACGGCCGGGGCGACCGCGCCGAGCAGGGTGCCGGCGGTCACCGCGAGGACCACGGCGGTGCCCGGCAGCCGCCGGCGGACCCGGCGCCTCGGCCGCGGGCGTGGGGACAGGGACATGGGACTCCTCGGGAGCGTGGGGTGTCGGGAAGGGGTGGCGAATGCGGACGGACGGGCCGTGGGCGGGCGCGGTCCTGCGACGGTCGCCGACGGTCACAGGACATCACAGTGCGTGGTGGTTCGCATGCGGGTGCATCCTCTCGGCGCACCCGCCCCGCGCGGCTCACACCACGCCCAGCGCGTACGCCGCGAACAGCGTCGCCGCGGCGCCGGCCGCCGTCTTCCCGGCCCGGGAGAACGAGGTCCACGGCCCGTCGAACCGTCGGGTGAACCACCCGAGTGCCACCAGCACGGCCCCGAACAGCGGGAGCAGCACCAGCCGGGCGGCGACCCAGCCGAGCGAGTCCGGCGCGGTCGTCAGGCCCGGGACGGCGCCCAGGCCGGCCGCGCCGGGCACCGCCACCGCGAGCATCGCGCTCTGGTGCCAGCAGAAGATCGTCATCGCCGACAGGTTCACCGCCACCACCGGCAGCCACAGCAGCGGACGGCGCGTCAGCAGCCGGCCCAGCCGCTCCCGCAGCAGCACCGCGCCGCCGCACTGGACCGCCGCCAGGGCGAGCACCAGCAGGGACGGCGGGTGCGAGTTGGTGCGCTCCGCCCCGGGCACGCCGACCATGCTGGCCGGGTAGTGGAACACCAGCAGCAGCGCGGCGAACAGCGCGCCGCCGCCCAGCAGCAGCACCCGGGCCGTCGGGCGGCCGAGCCGGCCCTGCGCCCAGAGCACGCCCAGCTGGTACCCGAACAGCCAGCCCGGAAGGATGTTCAGCAGGGCGACCCAGGACGGCACCGACTGCGCCCACGGCCCGTACCGCAGCAGGTCGACGGTGGCGACCGAGGCCACCAGCAGGCCCGCCGACCAGCCGCCCAGCCGGCGCCCGGCGGCCACGCAGAGCGGGGTGAGCGCGGTCAGCCCCAGGTAGACCGCGATGTACCAGAGCGGCTGCACCACCAGCGTCGCGCCGGTGCGCAGGGTGTCCGCGGGGACGCCCAGTGCGGGCAGCAGCGGGATCAGCAGCGCCCAGACCGCCGTCACCCCGAGCACCGGGCGCAGCAGCCGGACCGTCCGGGCGCGCAGCCAGCCGCCGTACGAGCCGCCGCGGGCGCGGGAGCGCTCCAGCGAGCGGACCGAGGAGTGGCCGCCGACCAGGAAGAACACCCCGAGCATCTGGAGCCCCCAGCTGAGCGGGGCGAAGAAGCCGAGGGAGGAGAGCGGGCTGGCGTTGTGCAGGGCGCCGTCGGGGGAGCGGGTGAAGCCGCCGAGCATCCAGTGCCCGACCGGGACGGCGAGGAGGGCGAGGGCGCGCAGTCCGTCGAGAGCGCGGTCGCGGGTGGCGGGGGTCCTGGCGTCGACCTGCTGGCCGGTGCGGCGCAGTCCGTCGAGGGGGCGGGCGGTGCGGGGGCGGGCGGTGCGGGGGTGGGCCATGGTGGTGCTCCTTCCGGTGCGGCAGGTCAGGTGCGGCAGGTCAGGCGCGGCCGAGGGCGACGGCGGCGTAGGCGGCGAGCGAGGCGGTGCCGGGGGCGAAGTAGCCGGTGTGGCCGTGGGATCCGGTGGCGGGCAGCGGGCGGGCGCCGAAGCCGGGGTCGGTCGGGTCGGCGCCGTGGCCGAGGCCGAACAGCCGGACGTTGGGCACGTCGCCGATCCAGTCGGAGTCGTTGCGGGCGGTGGCCCAGAGCGGGACGCGCGGGTCGAGGTCGGCCGCCGAGTCGACGCCCATGCCGGGGGAGCCGAGCACCACCACGCCGGAGGCCCGGGTGGGCGTGGGGTGGGCCAGGCCGCAGACCACCGAGCCGTAGCTGTGGCAGAACAGGGTGGCGGGGTCCTGCGGGCGGGTGCTGACGGCGAGTCCGTCGAGCAGCCGGTCGAGGCGGGCGGCGCCGGCCCGGGCGAGGCCCTCGGTGGCGGCGTCGGGGCCGAGGCCGACCGGGGTGGTGTAGCCGGCCCAGGCGATCACCGCGGTCTGCCCGTCGGTGGCCTGGTGCAGGGCGCGGGCCATGCCGGCGGGGGTGCCGTACGGGTCGGAGGCGCGGTCGAAGCGGAGCAGGTCGACGTCGGAGCCGGGGACGATGACGGCGGTGCGGCGGGCGGTGGCCAGGTCGCCGTAGACCTCGGCGACCTGGCCGCGGCCGCGCGGGTCGAAGGCCAGGACCTGCCGGCCGCCGTCCAGCAGGGTGCGGTAGCGCTCGGCGCGGGTGCGGGCGGCCTCGTGGTCCTGGGGGGTGAGGGCCGGGTCGGCGGCCCGGGCGAGTTCGCGGGTGCGTTCGGCGGCGAGGGCCAGGGCGTTGGCGCGGTAGCGCAGGTCGACCGGGGCGCCGTCGAGGTTGCCGACCACCAGCGGGTGCCGGACGGCCAGCGCGTCCCGGGCGGCCGGTGACAGCCCGGCGAAGAAGGCCGCGATCCGGGCCGGGTCGGCGGTGGCCGGGTCGGGCAGCGGCAGGCCGAGCGCGGTGTCGGCCGTCCAGGCGGCGCTGCCGGGCGGCGGGCCGGTGACCGGGGTCTGGGTGTCGGCGGCCCAGCCGCCCGCGCCGAGCAGCGCCGCCAGCATCACCGCGGCGGCGGCGAGCGCCCGCCTGGTCCGAAATCCGCGCATGTCCCTGCTCTCCCTCGTTCGTTCGGCTTGCGACGAGGAGGAAGGTAGGAACACGACGGCCCCGCGGACGTCACACCGCGGGGCCAACTCCCGGGTGCTACCCGGGTATCAGGGGGACAACCCCCCTCACTGGCCGGGGGTCACCAGGCCCGACTCGTAGGCCAGCACGACCGCCTGGGCGCGGTCGCGCAGGTCGAGCTTGGCGAGGATGCGCCCGATGTGGGTCTTCACGGTCTGTTCGGCGAGCACCAGCTTCGCCGCTATCTCCTGGTTGGACAGGCCGCCGGCGATCAGCTCCAGCACCTCGGTCTCGCGCGGGGTCAGGCCGTTGAGCCGCACCTTGGGGTCGCGGCGCCTGGCCGGGCGGGTGCGGGCGAAGTCCTCGATCAGCCGGCGGGTCACCGAGGGGGCGAGCAGCGCCTCGCCGGCCGCGACCACCCGGACCGCGGCGATCAGGTCGGCCGGCGGGGCGTCCTTGAGCAGGAAGCCGCTGGCTCCGGCGCGCAGCGCCTCGTACACGTAGTCGTCCACGTCGAAGGTGGTCAGCATCAGCACCTTGGGCCGGTGCGCGCCGGGCACGGCCGGGTCGAGCAGTCGCCGGGCCGCCTCCAGGCCGTCCATCACGGGCATCCGGACGTCCATCAGCACCACGTCGGGGTGGGTGCGGCCGACGACCTCCAGGGCCTGGGCGCCGTCCGCCGCGTCCCCCACCACGTCGATGTCGCTCTGGACGCCCAGCAGGGCGGCGAAGCCCGCGCGGACCATGGCCTGGTCGTCGACGATGATCACGCGGATGGTCATGCGGTGGTCTCCCGGGGGGTGTCGAGCGGATCGCGGACGTCGCGGGTGTCGCGGGCGTCACGGGTGCCGAGGGTGTCGAGGGGCAGCACGGCGGCCACCTTGAAGCCGCCGTCCGGCAGCGGGCCGGTGTCCAGCCTGCCATCGACCAGCCGGACGCGTTCACGCATTCCGACCAGACCGTGCCCGGTGCCCTCGGCCGACGCCTCCAGCGACTCGGTGCGCTCCGGCGGTGGCCCGTTGACCACGGTCACCCGCAGCGCCGGGCCGTCCGAGGAGAGCGAGACCCAGGCCTGCGCGCCGGGGGCGTGCCGCACCACGTTGGCCAGCGCCTCCTGGACGATCCGGTACGCCGACAGGCCGACGGCTTGCGGCACCAGCTCCACCAGCCCGTCGTCCACCGTCAGTTCGGCCGGCACCCCGGCCCGTCCCACCGTCTCGACCAGCTGGGCGAGTTGGCCGACGCCGGGCTGCGGGGCCTTCTCCCCGCCGGACTCCTCGCTGCGCAGCACGCCGAGCAGCCGGCGCATCTCGGCGAGCGACTCCCGGGCGGTGCCGGCTATCGCGGTGAACTCCTCGGCGGCGTCGGCCGGTACGTCGGGGATCCGGTAGGGCGCGCTGGCGGCCTGGACCGCGATCACCGACATGTGGTGGGCCACCACGTCGTGCAACTCCCGTGCGATCCGCGCACGTTCCTCCAGCAGGGTGCGCCGTTCGCGCTCCACCTCGCTGATCTGCGCCTGCTCGCTCAGCAGCCGGCGGGCCTCGGCGCTCTCCCGCAGGGCTCCGCCGAGCACCAGGACGGCGCCGGTCAGGGCGATCACGAGGAGGACGTTGTCCCCGGTGTAGCGGGAGCCCGTTGCGGCGAGCGACAGGGCGGCACTCCAGCCCGCGGTGACCAGCCAGACCGCGATCAGGGTGCGTCGCGGCTCGCGCAGGGAGAGCGGGACCATCAGGAGGAGGTAGCCGACCAGACCGGTGGCGGTCCACGGCCAGAGGCCGGCGGTCCCGGTCCCGGTGGTCAGGATCAGCAGGGCGGCCAGCAGGCCGGTGCCGCCGATCATCCACCACGCGGCCAGCGGCCGGCTCACCGCGAGCAGCAGCGGAGCGGTCTGCGCGACGGCGAGGGCGCCGGCGAGCCCGCCGTTGATCCCGTAGTCGTTGGCCATCACGTTGATCCCGCTGGGCAGGAGCGAGGAGATGGCGGCCACCGCGAGGACGTACGGGAGGTGGCGGACCCACGGCCGGGAGGACTGGGCCAGGAACGGGGCGTGGTCGGCGGACGGTCGGACGAGCGTGCCGAGCAGGGCCCGCGCCGCGTCGAGGGGCCCGGACCCGGGGGACGAGTCGATCATCCGGTCAGACTAGGGGCGCGGCGGCCGTCCGGCGTCCGACCTGGGGCCGGGATCCGGGGTGCTACCCGGGTATGACGCGGGTGCCCGGGCGGCCTGATGCCCCGTCGGCCGTGCGGGTGTTCAGGTGCGCCAGTGGCCGGTCAGGGCCGGGCCGAGCTGGTCGAAGTGGCGCTCGATCAGGGTGATCATGCCTTCCGGGCCCTCGGGTTCGCGATCGGCGGTCCAGGACAGGTGGGCGGCGCGCAGCACGCTGCCGAAGACGGCGGCGAGCACGGCGGGGCGCAGGTCCTCGCGCGGGTCGAGGCCCTCGCGTTCGGCGAGCACCCGGACGACGATCCGTTCCTGCTCGGTGACCCGGCGCAGGTGGGCGGCGAGCAGGGTGGGCGCGTCCTCGATCATCCGCATGAGTTCGAGCGCGCTGGTGATCGAGCCGGGGCCGGACGCCCTGGCGTTCCCGAGGTCGCGCCAGGCCTTGACGATCGAGGCGCGCAGGGCCTGCAGCGGGGTCTCCTCGGCCGGGCGGTGGCGCAGGCACTCGATGAAGTAGTCCTCGGCCTCGGCCATGACGGCGAGCGCGACCTCGTCCTTGTTGGCGAAGTAGCGGAAGAAGGTGCGCTGGGAGACGTCGACGGCGGAGGCGATCTCGTCGACGGTCGTCCGGGAGAAGCCCTGGCCGAGGAAGAGCACGTGGGCGGCCTGGACCAGGGCGTCCCGGGTCTGCTGCTTCTTGCGCTCACGCAGTCCGGGCGTCCGCCCGAGGTCCTCCGGGGTGCCGGTGGGGTGGGGGGTGTGAGCGGCCATGGCGGGGCCTTCCGGAGTGCTGGGTGTTTCTGGTGGGAGCACAACCTTAGCGTTCTGACAAATGTCAGTAATGGCCAGAAGTCACTGTTTGCCGAATGTCAGCGACTGACATAATCTGCCGCGAGTGGCGCCCGTCGGGCCGGGGCACCTGTGGGGACGGGTGGGCCGGGGCGCCACGACAACGTTCCGACCGAGCCACGCCCCCGGAGGGCCCAGATGAGCCAGTCCGTCGTCAAGAACTCCGAGGCGGACGCCCCGCCGCCACCGACGCCACCGTCCGGGGGCGGCCTCAAGGGGCACCCCTGGCTGACCCTGCTGACCGTCGCGGTCGGCGTCATGATGGTCGCCCTGGACGGCACGATCGTCGCCATCGCCAACCCGGTCATCCAGGAGAAGCTGCACGCGGCGCCCTCCGAGATCCAGTGGGTCACCAGCGGCTACCTGCTCGCCCTGGCGGTCTTCCTGATCACCGCCGGCAAGATCGGCGACCGGTTCGGCCACCGGAACACCTTCCTGGTCGGCGCGGTCGGCTTCGCCGCCACCTCGGCCGCGATCGGCTTCGCGGGCGACATCCGGACCGTGATCGCCTTCCGGGTCCTGCAGGGCCTGTTCGGCGCGCTGCTCCAGCCGGCCGCGCTCGGCCTGCTGCGCGGGGCCTTCCCGGCCGAGAAGCTCAACATGGCCATCGGCATCTGGGGCGGCGTGATCGGCGCCTCCACCGCGGCCGGCCCGATCGTCGGCGGCCTGCTGGTCGAGCACGTCAGCTGGGAGTCGGTGTTCTTCATCAACATCCCGGTCGGCCTGATCGCGCTGGCGCTCGGCCTGTGGGTCCTCAAGGACGTGCGGGCCGAGAACGCCGCCAAGTCCTTCGACGTGCCCGGCATCGTGCTGCTGTCGGTCGGGATGTTCGCGCTGGTCTTCGGCATCATCAAGGCCCCCGAGTGGGGTTGGGGCGACGCGCGGACCCTGCTGTTCCTGGGCGGCGCGGTGGTGCTGATGGTGCTGTTCGCGCTCTGGCAGGGCAAGGCGCGCGAGCCGCTGATCCCGCTCGGCCTCTTCCGCTCGGTGCCGCTGTCGGCGGGCGTCCTGCTGATGGTGCTGATGGCCTTCGCGTTCTTCGGCGCGATCTTCTTCGTGACCTTCTACCTGCAGAACGTGCACGGGATGAAGCCGGTCGACGCCGGCGTCCACCTGCTGCCGATGACCGGCATGATGATCGTCGGCTCGCCGCTGGCCGGCATCGCGATCGGCAAGCTCGGCCCCAGGATCCCGATCGTGGCCGGCATGCTGATCACCACCACCGCGATGTTCGGCATGTCCACCCTGGACACCGGCTCCGGCACCGGCGTGATGTCGCTCTGGTTCGTCCTGATGGGCCTCGGCATCAGCCCGGTCATGGTCGGTGCCACCGAGGTGATCGTCGGCAACGCCCCGCTGGAGCTGTCCGGCGTGGCGGGCGGCCTGCAGCAGTCCGCGATGCAGGTCGGCGGCAGCCTGGGCACCGCGGTGCTGGGCGCGCTGATGGCCGCCAAGGTCGGCGACGTGCTGCCCGGCAACTGGGCCGGGGCGGGCCTGCCGCCCGTCGAGGGCCCGCAGGCCGAGGGCCTCAAGCAGGCCGCCCAGCTCGGCATCGCGCCGCCCGCCCCGCCCGGCACCCCGCAGCAGGTGGTGGACGCGATGGCCGGCGCCGTCCACGAGTCCTTCGTCAGCGGCATGTCGCTCGCCTTCGCGGTCGCCTCCGTGGTGGCCTTCGCCGCCGCCCTGCTCGGCCTGTTCACCCGCCGGGGCACCACCGACGCGGGCCCGGCCGTGCACATCTGAGGCCCGCCCGTACGCGACGGCCCCGGACTCGGCGGAGTCCGGGGCCGTCGTGCTGCCCGCGGGGCGTCCCGGCGTCCGGGGCGGAGGAGAGGCGGCGGGAGAAGCGGCGGGGGATGCCGCGGGGACGGGCACCGGGCTTGTCACGCGGCTCGTCACGCGGTCCGTCCGCCGGCCGGCCGTGCCGGCGCGGGGAACGACGAAGGGCCGGACTCCCGGAGGAGTCCGGCCCTTCACTGCCTAGACCGGGCGGGCGATCAGGCCTCGCCGCCGGCGGCACCCGGGTCGGCCGCGGCCACGTCCAGCAGCTGGTAGCGGTCGATCGCGTCCTTCAGCGCCGAGCGGTCGATCTTGCCCTGCTTGGCGAGCTCGGTGAGCACGCCCAGGACGACCGACTGCGCGTCGATGTGGAAGAAGCGACGGGCCGCGCCGCGGGTGTCGGCGAAGCCGAAGCCGTCCGCACCCAGCGACTGGTACTGGCCCGGCACCCAGCGGGAGATCTGGTCCGGCACCGCGCGCATCCAGTCGGACACCGCGACGACCGGGCCCTCGGCACCCTGGAGCTTCCGGGTGACGTACGGCACGCGCTGCTGCTCCTCGGGGTGCAGCAGGTTGAACTCCTCGGCCTCCACCGCGTCGCGGCGCAGCTCGTTCCAGGAGGTCGCGGACCAGACGTCGGCCTTGACGTTCCACTCCTCGGCGAGGATGCGCTGGGCCTCCAGGGCCCACGGCACGGCCACGCCGGAGGCGAGGATCTGGGCCGGGATCTGGCCGGCGGTGCCCGGCGCGTACTTGTGCAGACCCTTGAGGATGCCCTCGACGTCCACGTTCTCGGGCTCGGCCGGCATCTTGATCGGCTCGTTGTAGACGGTCATGTAGTAGAACACGTCCTCGCCGTGCGGGTGCTCGGCGCTGGAGCCGTACATCCGGCGCAGACCGTCCCGGACGATGTGCGCGATCTCGAAGCCGTACGCCGGGTCGTACGCGACGACGCCGGGGTTGGTCGAGGCCAGCAGGTGCGAGTGACCGTCGGCGTGCTGCAGGCCCTCACCGGTCAGGGTGGTGCGGCCGGCGGTGGCGCCGATCACGAAGCCGCGGGCCAGCTGGTCGGCCATCTGCCAGAACTGGTCGCCGGTGCGCTGGAACCCGAACATCGAGTAGAAGACGTACACCGGGATCAGCGGCTCGCCGTGGGTGGCGTAGGAGGAGCCGGCGGCGATCAGCGAGGCGGTGCAGCCGGCCTCGGAGATGCCGTCGTGCAGCATCTGGCCGGTCGGCGACTCCTTGTAGGCGAGGAGGAGGTCCCGGTCGACCGACTCGTAGGTCTGGCCGAGCGGGTTGTAGATCTTCGCCGACGGGAAGAGCGAGTCCATGCCGAAGGTGCGGTACTCGTCCGGCGCGATCGGCACGAAGCGGTTGCCGATGCCCTTGTCCCGCATGAGGTCCTTGAGCACCCGGACGAACGCCATGGTGGTGGCGATGGTCTGGTTGCCGGACCCCTTCTTGACCGCCTTGTACGCGTCGTCGCCGGGCAGTTCCAGCTTGCGCGGGCGGACCTTGCGGGTCGGCACGAAGCCGCCCAGGCCCTGCCGGCGGTCGTGCATGTACTGGATCTCTTCCGAGTTGCGGCCCGGGTGGTAGTAGGGCGGGTAGCCCTCGTCGAGCTGCTTGTCGGTGATCGGCAGGTGCAGCCGGTCGCGGAAGCGCTTCAGGTCCTCGACCGTCAGCTTCTTCATCTGGTGGGTGGCGTTGCGGCCCTCGAAGTTGGGGCCCAGCGTCCAGCCCTTGACCGTCTGGGCCAGGATGACCGTCGGCTGGCCCTTGTGCTCGCGGGCCGCCTTGAACGCCGCGTAGATCTTCTTGTGGTCGTGGCCGCCGCGACCCAGGTGCTGGATCTGCTGGTCGGTCATGCTCTCGACCATCTTGCGCAGGCGCAGGTCGGAGCCGAAGAAGTGCTCGCGGATGTACTCGCCGGACTCGGTGGCGTAGGTCTGGAACTGGCCGTCCACCGTGGTGTTCAGCTTGTTGACCAGCACGCCGTCGCGGTCCTGCGCGAGCAGCGGGTCCCAGCTGCGGTCCCAGATGAGCTTGATCACGTTCCAGCCGGCACCCCGGAACTGGGACTCCAGCTCCTGGATGATCTTGCCGTTGCCGCGGACCGGGCCGTCGAGGCGCTGCAGGTTGCAGTTCACCACGAAGGTCAGGTTGTCCAGGCCCTCGCGGGCCGCCAGCGACAGCTGGCCGAGCGACTCGGGCTCGTCCATCTCGCCGTCGCCGAGGAAGGCGTACACCTGCGAGTCGGAGGTGTCCTTGATGCCGCGGTGCTCCAGGTAGCGGTTCATCCGCGCCTGGTAGATCGCGCCGAGCGGGCCGAGGCCCATCGAGACGGTCGGGAACTCCCAGAAGTCCGGCATCAGCCGCGGGTGCGGGTAGCTGGACAGGCCGTACGGGGCCTTCGACTTCTCCTGGCGGAACGCGTCGAGCTGCTGCTCGGTGAGTCGGTCCAGGAGGAAGGCGCGGGCGTAGATGCCGGGGGAGGCGTGGCCCTGGAAGAAGATCTGGTCGCCGGACTCGCCCTCGGCGTCCTTGCCGCGGAAGAAGTAGTTGAAGCCGACGTCGTAGAGCGACGCGGAGGAGGCGAAGGTGGCGATGTGGCCACCGACGCCGATGCCGGGGCGCTGTGCCCGGGAGACCATGACGGCCGCGTTCCATCGGGTCGCATTGAGGATCTTGCGCTCGATCTCCTCGTTGCCGGGGAAGAACGGCTCGTCCTTGGTGGCGATGGTGTTGACGTAGTCCGTGCTGCGCATCTCGGGCACGGCGACACGCTTCTCGCGGGCGCGCTCGATCAGCCGCAGCATCAGGTAACGGGCACGCTCACGCCCCCGCTCGTCGATGGCCGCATCGAGCGACTCCAGCCATTCCGCGGTCTCCTCGGGATCGAAGTCCGGGACCTGACTCGGAAGGCCGCCAATGATGATCGGGTTGCGATCGGATCCGGAAGCCACGCTGTTCCTTCACTGTCGGTCGAAACTAGAGGTGTGTCGCGCCGCCTCCATCGTGCTACCGCGCTCGGAGATCCGTCATCTCTACCGATCGGTAACCATTCCGCCTGGTGGGCGGAACGGTCTGGTGGCGCGCGGCGCGAGCGTCTTCGTCCGCTCCGCACACCCCCGGGTGTTACGAAAAGAGGTGGTCCGACCTGGTGTCCCGTCCGCCCGATGGCGGGCGGCCGGGGTGAGGGCCAACAGGAGACTCTACGCCCGCGCACGCGCGGACCCCGAATGCCGTTCGCATCTCGGGCACGCGTACGGCCTGTGGGCCGGGACCACCCGAAGCATCCTTGTCCCACGCAGAGAAGGGCAAATCGGTGTGATTCGCGCCACATCCAGCGGCGTGTCCCGGTGCGACACGTCAACCTTTGGAGGGGATCGGGGGTCGGGTACTTGCGCGAACCGCCGCGCCCGTGTGGACTACGGCCACAGCCTCGGCATGGACGCCGAGCCGAATACTGGAGGTTATTCCCGTGAGCGCGACCGCGGACCCCGCGGACAAGTCCAACCCGGCGGCCCGTCTCAACTTCGAGGCCGGCCAGATCGTCCAGGAGCTGGGGTACGACGAAGACACTGACCAGGATCTCCGCGAAGGCATCGAGGAGGTCACCGGCGCGGATCTCGTCGACGAGGACTACGACGACGTCGCTGACGCCGTCCTGCTGTGGCACCGCGACGACGACGGGGACCTCACCGACTCCCTCGTCGACGCGCTGGAGTACCTCGCCGAAGGCGGCGTCATCTGGCTGCTGACGCCCAAGACCGGGCGGGACGGCCACATCGAGGCCTCGGACATCAACGAGGCGGCGCGCACCGCCGGCCTCTCCCAGACCAGCTCGATCAACATCGCCAAGGACTGGGCGGCCACCCGGCTCGCGACCAAGTCCACGGCGAAGCCGGCCGGCAAGCGCTGAACGGGTTCTGAAGCCCCTCGCCGGGCCCCGACGGAGTCACGCTCCGTCGGGGCCCGGCGCTTTTGCGTCGGGGGCGGGCCGGGGCGGGCTCCGGCGGCGGTCGGGCCGGGGCCGGGCTGCGGCGGTGTTCGGGCCGGCGTCGGGTGGTGTTCGGGCCGGGCTGCGGCGGTGTTCGGGCCGGGCGGTGGCGCGTTCGCCCAGGGCGAAAGGAGTCGGGTGCCCGACGGGCCCGCCTCATCCGTTCGGCGGAACGCCCGTAAACGAATGCGAGGATGTGGCCAGCCGCGCCCCGCCGCGCGGCCCGGTCGCGTCAGAAAGGTCCCGCCCATGGCCGTCGAGGTCGGCACCCAGGCTCCGGACTTCGAGCTCAACAACCAGCACGGGGAGTCGGTCCGGCTCGCCGACTTCCGCGGCGAGAAGAACGTCGTCCTGGTCTTCTACCCGTTCGCCTTCACCGGCGTCTGCACCGGCGAGCTCGGCGCGATCCAGCGGGAGCTGTCCGGGCTGCAGAACGACGACGTCCAGGTGCTCGGCCTGTCCTGCGACTCGCAGTTCTCCCAGCGCGTGCTCGCCGACCGCGAGGGCCTGGAGTTCCCGCTGCTCGCCGACTTCTGGCCGCACGGCGAGGTCACCCGGGCGTACGGCGTCCTCGACGAGGAGCGGGGCTGCCCGCTGCGCGGCACCTTCGTGGTCGACAGGGCCGGCACGGTCCGCTGGAGCGTCGTCAACGGCCTCCCGGACGCCCGGGACGAGCAGGAGTACCTCAGGGTCCTCGCCGCGCTCTGAGCACCGCCCCGGGGCCCGCTCCGGCCGTCCGGGGCGGGCCCGGCACCCGGCCGCCCGGGTGCCCGGCGGTCGTGTCCGGCCGCAACCGCGCTGCGGACGGGAACCGCGTACTACGCTCGGGCCGTTGGCGGGGTGGGGAGCGGGAGCCGGTGCGCTCCCGGGGCCCCGGACCGCACCACCGGGGGCACCACCACAGGGCGTGCCTCCCGATTCTTGGAGGACACGTGGGAGTCA
Organism: Kitasatospora sp. NPDC059599; assembly: GCF_042735125.1. Taxonomy (NCBI): domain Bacteria; kingdom Bacillati; phylum Actinomycetota; class Actinomycetes; order Kitasatosporales; family Streptomycetaceae; genus Kitasatospora; species Kitasatospora sp. NPDC059599. Next base: position 55,631 of record NZ_JBHWCL010000049.1, read on the forward strand.
GCCTCAGCAAGGGCGGCAACGTCTCGCTCACCAAGGAGGCCCCTGGGCTCACGGCAGTGATCGTCGGCCTCGGCTGGGACGTCCGGACCACCACCGGGACGGACTTCGACCTGGACGCCAGCGCACTGCTCTGCAACGCCCAGGGCAAGGTCGGCTCGGACGGCAACTTCGTCTTCTTCAACAACCTGAAGAGCCCGGACGGCTCGGTCGAGCACACCGGCGACAACCGCACCGGCGAGGGTGAGGGCGACGACGAGGCGATCAAGGTCAACCTGGCCGGCGTCCCGGCGGACGTGGAGAAGATCGTCTTCCCGGTGTCGATCTACGACGCCGAGAGCCGAGGCCAGAACTTCGGCCAGGTGCGCAACGCCTTCATCCGCGTGGTGAACCAGGCCGACAACGCGGAGCTGGCCCGCTACGACCTCTCCGAGGACGCCTCCACCGAGACCGCGATGGTCTTCGGCGAGCTGTACCGCAGCGGCGGCGAGTGGAAGTTCCGCGCCATCGGCCAGGGCTACGCCTCCGGCCTGCGGGGCATCGCGCAGGACTTCGGCGTCAGCGTCTGAGTCCTCGTCCGACCGTGCGTCGGCGCGACGCCGCGCGCTTCACCCGGGGCGGCCC
>NZ_JBHWCL010000050.1:0-6258 GCF_042735125.1 Kitasatospora sp. NPDC059599
CACCCGGCCCTCATTCGGCCCGGCCCTGCCCCGCCCCCCCCGGGGGCGCGGGGCCGGCGGCCCCCCCCCCCCCCGGCGGGCCGGCCCGGGGGCCCCCGGCCGGCCCCCGCCCGGTGGGGGGGGGGGGGCGGCACACCCCGCGGGCGCCCGGGGCTCCCCGCCGGGGCCCGCCTTCTCGCGGTGCGCTTAGCTGAACGAGTCGCCGCAGGCGCAGGAGCCGGTGGCGTTCGGGTTGTCGATCGTGAAGCCCTGCTTCTCGATGGTGTCGACGAAGTCGACGGTGGCGCCGCCCAGGTACGGGGCGCTCATCCGGTCGGTGACGACCTTCACACCGTCGAAGTCCTTGAGCACGTCGCCGTCGAGCGAGCGCTCGTCGAAGAACAGCTGGTAACGCAGGCCGGAGCAGCCGCCGGGCTGGACGGCGACGCGCAGCGCGAGGTCCTCGCGGCCTTCCTGCTCCAGCAGGGCCTTGACCTTGGCCGCGGCGGCATCGGTAAGGAGGATGCCACTCTCGACGGTGGTCTCGTCCTGGACGGTCATCTGCTTTCTCCCGGTCTTTGACGACGGTCTACCGCCAGTGCCAACCACCGGCTGTCCGGATTCATTTCCCGGGCGGCGGTGGATTTCTGCGGCCTGTCGTGCGGTGGATTTCCGTGGGCCGGGCGTACCACCCGTGTCCCCTACGCTCCCCATGCTCGCACAACCCCGGAGGACCGGTCACCGCCCGAGCCGTGGATCCGGGTGAACCGGCCCCGCCGCGGCCGGTCGGACGCGAGGATGGTGGGCATGATCCTTCGCCCGGTCAGGGACACCGCCGCGGACGCGGAGGCGGTCCAGGAGCTGTCCGCCGCCGCGTTCGCCGACCCCGCGGGGGCCGGGCCGGCGCCGGGGCCGACCCCGCTGCAGCTGGCCAGGACCAGGCACCTGGCGCGCACCGATCCCGGGGGCTGCTGGCTGGCCTCGGTCGACGGGGAGCCGGTCGGCGTGGTGCTCTCGATGCGCCGGGAGGGCCTGTGGACGCCGTCCCTGTACGCGGTGCGGCCGTCCGCGCAGGGCAAGGGCGTCGGGCGGCTGCTGCTGGAGCGGGCGGCGACGCACGCGCGGGGCTGTCTGCGCGGGATGGTCTGCGCGTCGGACTCCGCCGCGGCGGCGCGCCGCTACCGGTTGGCCGGGTTCACCCTGCACCCGGCGATGCGGCTGTCCGGGCGGGTGGACCGGAGCGGGCTGATCGACCCCGGGGACATCCCGGTGCACCGCGGCAACGCCACCCACCTGCACCTGCTGGACTCGGTGGACCGGCGGCTGCGCGGGTCGGCGCACGGGCCCGACCACGAGCTGATGCTGGGCCACTTCGAGGAGCTGCTGGTCGCCGACGCGCTGGCCGGCAGCGGCTACTGCTACCGGGACGGCGGCACGGTGCGGCTGCTGGCGGCCACCAGCAAGCGGATCGCCGCCCGGCTGCTGCGCGAGGCGCTGGCCCGGGTGCCGGACGGCGTCGGGGCGCGGGTGGACTTCCTGACCGCCGAGCAGGAGTGGGCGCTGGACGTCGGGCTGGAGGTCGGCCTGACGCCGGTGGCGGGCGGCTTCGTCGGGGTGCGCGGGATGCGTCCGCCGGCGCCGTACCTGCCGAGCGGGGCGTTCCTGTAGGCCCGCCGACGCGTACGGCCCCACCGGGGGCCGGTGGGGCCGTACGCGTGGAGCCCTGATCAGGCCATGGTGTCCAGGATCTCCCGGACCATCTCCATGGTGGTGCCCGGGTGCAGGAAGGCGAAGCGGGCGACCGTCTCGCCGTCCCAGCCGGTGGGGGTGACGAAGCCGATCTGGTCCGCGAGCAGCTGCTGCGACCAGCGGTAGTAGTCGTCGTTGGTCCAGCCCGTGCGCTTGAAGCAGACCGCCGAGAGCTGCGGGTCGAACAGCAGCTCCAGGTGGTCGCTCTCGCGGATCAGCTGCGCGGTGTCCCGGGCGAGCGTGAGGCCGGCCTCGATGGCGTCGGTGTAGGCCTGGACGCCGTGCACGGCCAGCGAGAACCAGAGCGGCAGGCCGCGGGCGCGCCGGGTCAGGTGGTAGGCGTAGTCGGTGGGGTTCCACTCGTCGCCCTCGGTGTGCAGGACGTCCAGGTACGAGGCGTCCTGGGTGTGCACGGCGCGGGCGAGCTGCGGGTTGCGGTAGATCAGCGCCGCGCAGTCGAAGGGGGCGAACAGCCACTTGTGCGGGTCGACCACGAAGGAGTCGGCGTGCTCGATGCCGTTGTAGCGCTCGCGCACCGAGGGGGCGAAGAGGCCCGCGCCGCCGTAGGCGCCGTCCACGTGGAACCACAGGTCGCGCTCGCGGGCGACCTCGGCCAGGCCCGCGAGGTCGTCGACGATGCCCTCGTTGGTGGTGCCGCCGGTGCCGACGACCGCGATCACCGTCTCCGGGTTCGGGTCGGCGGCCAGCGCGGCGCGCAGCGCCTCACCGGTGAACCGCCGGTTCACGGTCGGGACCTTGAAGGCCTCGACGCCGATGATGTTGAAGGTGTTCTTGACCGAGGAGTGCACCTGGTCGGCGACGGCTATCCGCAGCCGCGCCTCCGGGCCGACGCCGAGGCGACGGCGGGCGGTGTCGCGGGCGACGACGAGGGCGGAGAGGTTGCCCGCCGAACCGCCGGAGACGAAGGTGCCGCCGGCCGTCCCGGGCATGCCCGCGCGGTCGGCGATCAGGCGCAGGACCTGGTTCTCGGCGGCGATCGCGCCGGCCGCCTCCAGCCAGGAGATGCCCTGCAGCGAGGCGCAGGAGACCACCATGTCGAACAGCAGCGCGGCCTTGGTCGGAGCGCACGGGATGAAGGACAGGTAGCGCGGGCTGTCGGCGGAGATGACCGCGCGGGACAGCTCGTGGTCGTAGAGCTTGAGCACGTCGGCCGGGTTGTTGCCGTCCTGGTTCAACAGGCCGGCCAGCTGGGCGCGCAGGTGCTCGCCGTCACCGGGGTGGTCGAGCGGGACGGGGTCGTACTGCAGCCGCTCCCGCATGTAGTCGAAAACCAGGTCGACCAGTTCGTTGTCGGGCCGGTGCATGCGGTCGGGGGCTGCGGACACGGCGGGTCCCTCTCGGCTGTGGGGTGTCGGGGGGTGAGGATCCGGCCCGGTCGGCGGGGGTCTTCACCGCGACGACCGGACGTGATCAGCGTAGGCAGCCGGAGTGCCTCGCCGCGCGTCGGAACGCGGCTGGTCAGGCAGGTTTCGAGCGTCTTCGGGGCGGTCCGCGCAGGATTCCTGCGTACCCCCCGGGCGTCAGCCGATCAGCTGGGAGAGGACGACCGAGGAGCGGCTGCGCTGGACCCCGGGCTCGCGCCGGATCCGCTCGATGACGGCCTCCAGGTGGCGCATGTCGGCCGCTCGCAGGTGGACCAGGGCGTCCGGGTCGCCGGTGACCGTCCAGGCCGCGATGACCTCGGGGAACTGGCGCAGGCTGGCGAGGATCTCCTCGGGGGCGGTGCGCTCGCGGCAGTAGACCTCGACGAACGCCTCGGTCTGCCAGCCGAGGACGGCGGGGTCGAGCACCACGGTGAAGCCCCGCACCACGCCGCGCGCCCGGAGCCGGTCGATCCGGCGGCGCACGGCGGTGGCGGAGAGGTTCACCTGCACGCCGATCTCGGCGTACGAGGCGCGGCCGTCGCTGCCGAGCCGGGCGAGCAGGAGCCGGTCGGTCTCGTCCAGGTCGGCCCCGACCACCTCGTTCGCTCGGCTGCTGGTCATCGGTGCGGGGCTCCACGGGTCGTGCGGGGGTTCGGCTGCGCGTCGCGGCGGCGGCGGTCTCTTCCGGAGCGGTCTGCCGAAACGGTTCGCCACCCATTCTGGCGGATGACCTGGACGAGTTCACCGCCGACGGACGACGGGCAGGAGGCCGTCACTCCACCAGGAGGACGATCTTGCCCCGGGTGCGGCCCTCCGCACTGAGCGCCTGGGCGGAGGCGGCCTGGGCCAGCGGGAAGGTGGAGGCGACGGTCACGGTCAGCCGGCCGTCGTCGGCGAGCGCGGCCAGCTCGGCCAGGCCGTCGGCGTCCGGTCGGACCCAGACGTACCGGCCGCCGAGGGCCTTGACCCCGAAGTCCGCGACCGAGGCGATCCGGCCCGGGTCGGCCACCAGGCCCGCCGAGACCCGGACCGCGCCGCGGCCGACCAGGTCCAGGGCCGCGTCCACCCCGTCCGGGGCGAGCGCGCGGACCCGGTCGGCCAGGCCGTCGCCGTAGCGGACCGGCTCCGCGCCCAGACCGCGCAGGTAGTCGTGGTTGTGCTCGGCCGCGGTGCCGATCACCCGGGCGCCGCGGGCCCGGGCCAGCTGCACCGCCAGGTGGCCGACCCCGCCGGCCGCGGCGTGCACCAGGACGGTCTCGCCCTCGGTGAGCCGCAGCGCCCTGAGGCCCTGCAGCGCGGTGAGCCCGGCCAGCGGCAGGCCGCCGGCCTGCGCCCAGTCCAGCGCGGCCGGTTTGCGGGCGAGGGTGCGGACCGGGGCGGAGAGCAGCTCGGCGTAGGTGCCGTGCTCGACGGCGTCCTTGCGGACGTATCCGTAGACCTCGTCGCCCGGGGCGAACTCGGTGACCCCGCCGCCGACCGCGCGGACCACGCCGGCCGCGTCCCAGCCCATGACCAGCGGGAAGTGCGCGTCCAGCAGGCCGTCCAGGGCGCCGTCCCGGACCTTCCAGTCCACCGGGTTCACCCCGGCCGCCCGGACCTCCACCAGGACCGAGTCCGGCCCGACCTTGGGGTCGGGCAGGTCGGTGTACTCGACCACCTCGGGGCCGCCGTAGCGATTGATCGCGATTGCTTTCATGGCTCAGCCATACCCGGGGGCTTGGAAGTATCGATTCGGCCACGCCAGGAAGCATCCGATCCGGCGAGCGGTTCTCGTCACATCGACAGGATGGCCATCGTCACGCCGACGCCAACCGGTTATCATAGATAGCGTCAGTTAGACGAAAAGGCTTCACCGCTCGATCGGCCGCACAGAAGGGCACCCGCCCGTGACCACCACCATCACCGAGACCTCCGGCGTCGACCCCACTCCGACGCCGCTCGCTCTGCTGCTGCTCGGCCGCGAGGCCGACCCGAACAGCGAGCGCGGCGTCGAGTGCCCCGGTGACCTCCCCCCGGCCTCCGACCCGAACCTCGTCGAGCGCGCCCGGGCGGCCAAGGCCGCTCTCGGCGACCGCGTGTTCATCCTCGGACACCACTACCAGCGCGACGAGGTGATCGAGTTCGCCGACGTCACCGGCGACTCCTTCAAGCTCGCCCGCGACGCGGCGGCCCGCCCCGAGGCCGAGTACATCGTCTTCTGCGGCGTGCACTTCATGGCCGAGTCCGCGGACATCCTCACCACCGAGGCCCAGCAGGTCGTCCTGCCGGACCTCGCGGCCGGCTGCTCGATGGCCGACATGGCCACCGCCGAGCAGGTCGCCGAGTGCTGGGACGTGCTGACCGACGCCGGCATAGCCGACGTGACCGTCCCGGTCTCGTACATGAACTCCTCCGCCGACATCAAGGCCTTCACCGGCCGGCACGGCGGCACCATCTGCACCTCCTCCAACGCCAAGCGCGCGCTGGAGTGGGCGTACGAGCAGGGCGAGAAGGTGCTCTTCCTGCCCGACCAGCACCTCGGCCGCAACACCGCGGTGCGCGAGATGGGCTTCTCGCTGGACGACTGCGTCCTGTACAACCCGCACAAGCCGAACGGCGGCCTGACCGTCGAGCAGCTGCGCGACGCGAAGATGATCCTGTGGCGCGGCCACTGCTCGGTGCACGGCCGGTTCAGCGTGGAGTCGGTGAACGACGTCCGCGAGCGGATCCCCGGCGTGACCGTGCTGGTGCACCCCGAGTGCAAGCACGAGGTCGTCGCGGCCGCCGACATGGTGGGCTCGACCGAGTACATCATCAAGGCGCTGGACGCCGCCGAGCCCGGCTCCAAGTGGGCCATCGGCACCGAGCTGAACCTGGTCCGCCGCCTGGCCAAGGCGCACCCGGACAAGGAGATCGTCTTCCTGGACCGCACGGTCTGCTTCTGCTCGACCATGAACCGGATCGACCTGCCGCACCTGGTGTGGGCGCTGGAGTCGCTGGTCGAGGGGCGGGTGCCGAACGTGATCAGCGTCGACCCGGAGACCGAGAAGCACGCCAAGGCGGCGCTGGACCGGATGCTGGCCCTGCCGTAGAGCCGGCACGAGCGACACGCGAAAGGGCGGGGGGACACCCCCTGCAGCGGGGCCCCCACCCGGACATATAACAA